>CAZEPA010000800.1:0-1894 GCA_964513955.1 uncultured Anaerolineae bacterium
CCCTGCAGTCGCAGTGAAAACCGTTCAGATGTGCCAGAGGGCGTCTGACACATAGCGCCTATCAGGCCATCAATATCAGCAGCCAGCTGTCGCATCAGTTTCTTTTGCTGTTGCAAAGGCATGCTGTGTTGAAAGGCATCATCGAGCAGCAGTTCATCTATTTCCGAAAGCAGTGCAATGCTATTGGCAACCCGGCGATAACTATCGGCCAGTTTTTCGAGCTTGCGTATCCTAGGGCTATGTGTCTCCACCGAACAGTTGTTGGTGCCGAAGAGGGTGAGTTCAGCTAATTCCTCAAAGAAGCTCGACTGAGTTTCTTGTGGCAGCGCCTTGAAATCGCGATGTTGCTGAATTTTTGCAATCAGGCGCTCTCTGAATAGTGAGCGTCCTGCCTCCGTGTCCGGCAGGTATTCACTGTGTTCTACTGACTTCACCTGTGCTCTCCCGCTTCCAGATTTCGAGCTTGTCTGCCCATGCCTGCATCATGTCTCGCCGCTCTTCGAGGTAGGTGGCATGGTTATAGGTGCGGCGTACCGAGTTGGGTTCCGCATGGGCAAGCTGCGCTTCGATGGCGTCGGCGCGATAGCCTATTTCATTCAGCCGGGTGCTGCCCGTGGATCTGGTGCCGTGCGGGCTGTAGGTGCCGCTCCAGCCCAGCACCTTGAGCGCCTGCCGGATCGAATGCACCGACATCGGCCTGTTGCGGTCATCCCTGCCGGGAAATAGGTGCGTCCGATCACCGCTGATGGCGTGCAGGCGGCGCAACATCTCTACGGCCTGCGTTGGCAACGGCACTACATGTTCACGGCGGGCTTTCATGCGCCGGGCTGGGATCGTCCAAAGCGCGGCATCGAGATCGAATTCAGCCCATTCCGCTTCTGCCGCTTCGCTGGGACGCGCCAGTGTCCACCACATCAACTGGATGCAGAAATTGACCTGATAGCCGCAACGGTGGTTGTCGAAGTCGTTGAGCAGCTTGCCGATCTGCGCGGTGGTCAGTGCCGTCTTGTGTTGCGTCTTGTTGGCGGGCAAAGCCTTGCGGACGGGCCAGACGGGATCGTTGTCTGCCCGCAAGGTGGCAACTGCCAGCTCGAAGACACCGGACATGGTGCGCTTGGCTTCCGCAGCGACAGTCGGCGCACCGCGTTTCACGGTCTTGGTAAGGATGTCGAGAACGTGCGCAGGGGTGATGTCGCGCACCGGGAGCTTGCCGATGCTGGGGAAGACCACCCGCTCCAGCATGTCCAGGCGGCGTTTCTTGGTGATGTCCTCCCAGTCCCGCAGAGCCAGCCACTCTTTGGCGACGGTCTCGAAGGTATTGGCGGAATCCTCTTCGCGCTTGAGGCGCTCAAGCTGCCGGTGCTGGACGGGGTTGATGCCCTGCTTGACCAGCTTCCGCGCTTCCTCGCACTTGTCCCGCGCTTCGGCAAGGCTGACGGCAGGGTAGTCGCCCAGCGCGAACCACGACCCCTTGCCGCCCAGCTTGAAGCGGTAGCGCCAAGCCTTCACCCCATTGGGCTTCACTTCAAGGTAAAGGCCGCGAAGGTCATTCAGGCGGTAGAGCTGCTCCTTCGGTTTGGCAGCACGGCAGTGAGCATCTGTAAGCATGGTGTCACGGGGTCGGCAAGAAGGGGTGATGGATGGATCATATACACCTTATTTTGCTAGGTCTAATTTTCGTATACACCTACGTAGTCACTTTCCGCGGGCAAGGCCGGGCAATCTCATGCAACCCATGGAAACGAAGAACCCCGGATTTTCCGGGGTTCTGTCGCTGCTTCAGGGCTTCAAAGTAATCTTGTGAAATCCTGAGAAATGGCTTGTTTGGGTCAGACGTTGAACAGGAAGTTCATCACGTCCCCATCCTTGACGACGTAGTCCTTGCCCTCGGCGC
>CAZEPA010000801.1:0-1882 GCA_964513955.1 uncultured Anaerolineae bacterium
GGGACGGGCTAAAGCCCGCCCCTTAACCAAACGGTTGAGGCTGTAGAAAAACCTACTGCCAGCCTCTTCACCGACTGATACGCTCGCACCCATTCAGATCGCAGGGAGGCGCAGGGTGATGCCTCGGTTCAAGACCGTTCACAAGGGACTCAAGCTCCTGCCCATCGACTTCGACAAGCAGCTGCTGCCCGGCACGTTCGAGCACGCCCTGTGTTATCTGGTCGATCACGAACTGGACCTGTCCGACTTCCACGCGCGTTACCGCAACAGCCTCGAAGGCGCTCCCGCCTACGATCCAGCGGTACTCCTGAAGATCGTCCTGCTGGCCTACAGCCGCGGCATCATCAGCAGCCGCCAGATGGAGGCCGCCTGCCGCGACCATGTGCTGTTCATGGCCGTCTCCGGCGACAGCCAGCCGCACTTCACCACGCTGGCCCAGTTCGTCTCCAGCATGGGCGAGCTGGCCGCCAAGCTGTTTGCCCAGGTACTCGCGGTCTGTGACCGTCAGGGCCTGATCGGGCGGGAAATGTTCGCCATCGACGGGGTCAAGCTGCCGAGCAACGCCAGCAAGTCGCGCAGCGGCACCCGCGCCGACTTCCTGCGCCAGGCCGAGAAGATGGAAAAGGCGGCGCAGGCGATGATCGAACGCCAGCGCCAGTGCGACAAGCAACCCGTGGACGAGGCCCAGCGTTCCGCGCGCCGGCTGGAGCGCCTGCAGGCCGATGCCCGCCAGCTGCGCGCCTGGCTCAACGAGCACCCCGAGGATCGCAAGGGCGCCAAGGGGCGGATCAACCTGTCCAACCGCACCGACAACGAATCGGCCAAGATGGCCACCGGCAAGGGCGTGATCCAGGGCTACACCGGTGTCGCCGCCGTGGACGAGAAGGCGCAGATCATCGTCGACGCCCAGGCACACGGCACCGGCTCGGAACAGGCGCTGCTCGAACCCGTCATCGACGCCACACACGCGCTGCGCGGCGCCGACACCTGCTACACCGCCGATGCCGGCTACCACAGCCGCCAGGCGCTGGAACATCTGGAGGCGGCGGGCATTACCGCCTTCATCCCCGACAACGGCTACCGCAAGCGCGACCCGCGCTACGCCGGCCAGGAACACCACACCGCAAAACCCGACCCGCTCTGGGACAAGCGTCCGAAGCGGGTCAGCAGCCGCTGCTACACCCCGGCCGACTTCCACTTCGATGCCCAGCACAAGACCTGCATCTGCCCGGCAGGCAAGCAGCTGTATGGCAACGGCAGCCACTGCCTGATCAAGGGCCAGCCGGCGATCAAGTTCAAAGGCGCGCTGCGCGACTGCCTGAGTTGCCTGCAACGCAAGCGGTGCCTGCGCACACCGGAAAAGACCGCTGCGCGCCAGGTGGCGTTCTTCCTGCCGAAGACCGAACGGGACGATGCCCTGGCCCGTATGCGCCGCCGCATCGACAGCGACGCCGGCCGCACGATGATCACCCGCCGCTTTGCGACCGTGGAGCCGGTGTTCGGCAACCTGCGCCACAACAAGCGTCTGGATCGCTTCAGCCTGCGCGGACGGCAGAAAGTCGATGGGCAATGGAAGCTCTACTGCATGACGCACAACATCGAGAAGCTGGCCAATCGGGGAGCCTGGACATGAGCCAGAGCCCTCGAGCAATGCCCTTGATGCGCTCCAGCGACTCGATTTCGGCTACCGGCCGGCCCACACAACATAAACAGCCCCAGAAAAACCATGCCCCGACACTTGCTCGGTCACTTGAAAAAAGTGCCGTGAGCGCTGAAGGGGCGGGTGTTTTTGGGGTTTTTCTACAGCTTCGTTAGTCGGCCTGTGCCACCCTGCAAGGAGGCATGCTTTGGGGCGGTGCTCCTGAGTGCGTCTCGGATCTTG
>CAZEPA010000802.1:0-1878 GCA_964513955.1 uncultured Anaerolineae bacterium
GGCAAAATGGGTCTGCGTTAGCCCAAGTTCGGCCGCGCGGCGGTTCATCAGCGCGACAAAGGCCTCTTCACTGCCCGCCACGTGGACGGCGATCGTCACGGCCGCATCGTTTGCCGAAGGCAGCAGCAGTCCGTAGAGCAGGTCTTCGAGACTCAGGTTTTCGCCGGCGCTCAGGTACATCGAGCTGCCGCCCACCGTGAGAGCAGCTGCCGGCACGGTCACGACATCGTCAGGGCGTCCGTTCTCAAGCGCCAGCAAGGCTGTCATGATTTTTGTCGTGCTGGCCATGGGCCGCGGCGCATCGGCCTGTTTGTCCAGCAGAACCTGGTTGGTGTCCAGGTCAGCCACCAGCACGGAAGGCGCCTGCACCACCGGCCATTGGCCGGCCTGGCGTTGCGCGCTGACCTGGTGTGGATAGAGACGCAGCGTCGAAGCCGCGCCATCTCGCTGCACAGGCGGACCGGCGGCCAGCGACAACAAGGCCAACAAACCGATCAGGCAAGGCGCAAGTTCCAGACTCTTGAACCGGCTGCCCCTGCGTCTATTGAGATGGCGGGTGAATCGCGGCATGACTGACCTTACCTGGGCGACGACTGGGCGCAAAAAAGGCACCTCGGCGGCGACTGTACATCGGCCACCCGCTGGTGCCCTCTGGCGTCAAGAAGACAGAGTCAATTCACAAAGGCAGTTTATGGTTCACTAACAGCCACATCATACACCCGAATGTTGTTCAACACATTCGTTTCGCCAGGCACGCTGTCTATCACCACACGTAGTTGATAGCGCGACTTCAGCGTGCCAGGAAGATCGCCCTCGAAGCGAATAATGGCCGTGTCGTGTTTGGCAATGGTCGTTGCATATTCGACGCTGTTGAGCACCACCTGGTCAGCGTCGTCAAACAGAACAACCCGCACCGGAACATTCTGCTCTGGCTCGCTGCCGCGATTTTCGATCACCACCAACAGCGCCAGATGCCCCCCGCTTAACACGGCCTGTTTCGAGTCGAACTCGATGGCGGCCACGCGCAAATCACGCACCGCGGCGATTTCAGTAGGATCATCGCCCGAGGCGGGCAGGCCCTTATCAGGCGCGTTTTCTGTCACGCGCACACAACTCGTCAACAAGAAGAGAAGGCAGCCGAAACAAACCCATTGAGAACGTTGCATAAGATTCATGTTGAGCACTTGCCTACCTGGCGCGAGGATAGATCGCGTAGGAGAGCGGAGGAAAGGGGGTGACGCGTTGATGATTAAGACCGTCCGCTGTCTGCATGTCTGGCTCCTGCCCAAGATCATACTGCGGAAGCGTCAGTTTGTCAAGTACGTGAAATTTCGGGGATGCATGTCAGAATCGGGAATCGAGCGATTGAAATCGCTGCAACGCTCGCCTGTGAGAGTTGCGCCCCGAAATTGACATGCACTCAGATTTCGAGGGGCATTTCGAATCCGAAGAAGAGGCGTCATAGCGCGTGTGCGGTAGAACTCCAACCGGCCGAATCGTCCAGCGCCTGCCCGGCGTCGCACCGGCAGCGTAACGCCCTCCGCCCCAGGGATAATAGGGCAGTTCCGTGTTGGTGTTGAGCCGATTCGTGGCGCTGTCGAGGGTCAACGCCGTGGAGCCGAGGCCAGCCCCTTCGGCTGCGCTCAGGGCAGGCTCTGCCGTCGTAGACGTACGTTACAGTGACCGCCCCGCTCAGTCTGGTCAACCGCTTTTCTCACAGTGTAGGCGCAAGCGGAAGCCAGTGCGGGCTTGATGGGTCTTTGAGATTCACCAAGCCCGTCGTGTGGCAACGCGGCCCCTTACCACGACCAGCGGAATCTCGGGAGCCGTAGTCTGTCGCACTTAACTCTTGCCGTGCCGGTAATCCAATTCCATTGT
>CAZEPA010000803.1:0-1875 GCA_964513955.1 uncultured Anaerolineae bacterium
TGTTCGTGGCGGGCAGCGTCCCAGGGCTGCGCATTATCAACGCGGCCGACCCGGCGCACATGGCGTTGGCCGCAACCTACGACAACCTCGGCTCGGCGGACGGTATCGCCGTCGTCGGCAGCCGTGCCTACGTGGGCGACCGTATTCTGGGCGGACTGCGCGTGCTTGACGTCGGCAGCCCGGCAAGCCCGTTCAGCCTGGGAACTTACGGCGCTGACGGCGTCAACCTGTCCGACGTGGCGCAGGCCGGCGCGAAGGTCTATGCCGCGGTCGGCACGGGCCTCATGATCTACGACGTGGCCAACCCGTCCGCGCCGCACGTGACCGGTTACCTGCATATCAACGGGGGAGCCTTCCGCGTGGCGCTGTCCGCATCGCGGGCCTACGTGCTGGGCGCCTACACCGAAGGAGATTGCCGCGACAGTCGCTTCGGGCCGCAGGCAGCGATCGTTGATGTCAGCAACCCGGCGGCGCCCGCGCTGCTGGCAACCGTTACCATCGGCCCGCCGTTCTTGACCTCGACGAGCGGCGTCAACCTCGCGGTGGGCAACAACCTGCTGCTGATCACGGACGGTGAGTACGGGCTGTTTACGTTCGATGTCAGCAACCCCCAGCATCCGGTTGCGCTCGAAGACCTGATCACCGAGCGCGCGTACGCTATTGCGCTGGAAGGCAATCGGGCTTACCTGGGCGACCGTGACCTCGATACCGGCGTTTCCACCAGCTACCTGCGCATCTATGACACGACCAACCCGGCGCACCTGGTTCATCTCAGCTCCACCACGCTGAACAGCCCGCTCGATCGCGTGGCTGTGCGCAACGCACGCGTGTTTGTGAGCGCCGGTTCCCTCTTGATTTATGATGCGACCAACCCGGCGTCGCCCGTGCTGCAGGGCGCGTACCCGGGCGACGCCAGCGCCCTGGCCCCAATCACGAATCGTCTCTACCGCAGTCGCGGCAGCAGCGGCGTTGACCTGCTCGATGTCAGCAACCCCGCCAGCCCTGCTCTGCTAGCCGCCTACAACACAGCGGGGTCGAGCGCAGGCCTGGCCGCGGACGGCAACCTGCTGTACGTGGCGGATGGCGGCGGCGGCCTGCTCATTCTGCGCGCGAACGATGGCGCAACGCCGACGCCAACCCTGACTCCGACCAATGCGCCGTTCTTTGCCGGCCAGCAGGAAGCAGAGAATGGAATCCTGAGCGGCAGCATGGCCGCGGGTCGGGATGAGATCGCTTCGGCCTGCTACTTCGTCGCCGACTCGCACGCCTACTCCGGCAGTCGGGTGACCTTTGCGCTCAACGTGCCCTACACGGCCAACTACTTCCTGTGGGCGCGGGTCAAGGCCGACGATTGGACCCACAACTCGTTCTTCGTGATCATGGATGCCGGGCCTGCCTTCCACTACGAGATTCAGGACGGTTCCTGGGCCTGGCATTGGGACGCCGTGCATGTGGTTGACCAGGCGCCCTACATCTTCAGCCTGGCTGCGGGCAACCACACCCTGGCGTTCGAGACACGCGAAGCCAACGCACGCCTCGACGCCATCTACCTGGTCAACCGCGGGGACGTGACCCCGTACGCAATCACGCCCTGCGGGGCCACGTCAACGCCGACGCCAACCCTGACGCGGACGCCGACGCGGACGCCAACACGGACGCGTACCCCAACCCCCACAGCCACAGCCACGATGCGCGCCCAGGTTTACCTGCCGGTCGTACACCGCTAGGCAGCGGTCAAGCCATCGCCGGTTTGCAGAAGACGTTCAACTTCTTGGAAAAGTTGAACGTCTTCGTCCCCCGCCCAGACATTCAACGTCTTGAAGAAGTTGAACGTCTCCGTTCATCTTTGCGCGAACGCCTCAGTCGCGATACACT
>CAZEPA010000804.1:0-1873 GCA_964513955.1 uncultured Anaerolineae bacterium
GGAGATGGGGCTGACCGGTTATTCGCGCCTGAAGAAACACGACCTCATCATGGCCCTGCTGCGTCACAATGCAGAACAGCAAGGCTATATTTTTGGTGGGGGGGTGCTCGATATCGTCCAGGATGGCATCGGTTTTTTGCGCGCCGACCATCTCTTGCCTGGCCCGGAGGACGTGTACGTTTCGCAGTCTCAAATTCGACGCTTTGGCCTGCGCACCGGCGACCTGGTGATTGGGCAAGTGCGCCCGCCCAAAGATACTGAGAAATACTTTGGCCTGCTCAAAGTGGAAGCGGTCAATGCTCTCGATCCTGAGGTGGCCAAACAGCGCCCGGTCTTCGAGCGTTTGACCCCCATCTTCCCGGATCGGCAGCTGCTTCTTGAGACCGAGCCAAACCTGCTGGCAACCCGCTTGATTGACCTCACGTCTCCGATTGGCCGCGGTCAGCGAGGACTGATCGTTTCGCCGCCCAAAGCGGGCAAGACGACCATTCTCAAGCGCATTGCCAACGGCATTTCCATCAACCACCCTGACGTGCACCTCATGGTAGTGCTCATTGGTGAACGACCTGAGGAAGTAACCGACATGGATCGTTCGGTGCAGGCGGAAGTGGTCAGTTCGACGTTCGATGAACCAGTCACCAACCATGTGCGGGTGGCCGAGATGGCCCTGGAGCGCGCCAAACGCCTGGTCGAAGGCAAACGTGACGTCGCAATCCTGCTCGACTCGATCACACGCTTGACGCGCGCCTACAACCTGACGGTGCCGCCCAGCGGTCGTACGCTTTCGGGCGGTATTGATCCCGCCGCGCTGTATCCACCCAAGCACTTCTTTGGCGCCGCGCGCACGATTGAGGAGGGCGGAAGCCTGACCATCATGGCAACCTGCCTGGTTGACACCGGTTCGCGCATGGATGACGTGATTTATGAAGAGTTCAAGGGCACGGGCAACATGGAATTGATGCTCAGCCGTCGCCTGGCCGAACGCCGCATTTTCCCAGCCTTCGATATCGAGCGCTCTGGCACACGCCGCGAAGAACTTCTGCTGGAGCCGGAAACCCTGGCGCGTGTTTGGACTATGCGCCGTATGTTGGACGCCATCGGGGGCGGGCCTGATGCGATCATCCCCTTGCTGGAACGACTGGCCCGCACGCGTTCGAACAAAGAATTCCTGGCAACCTTGCATAAGGAATCGCTCTAGATCTGCCTTGCTCCCACACCATCACCTGCACGGGCAATATGAATTTCCATTCATGTCCGCGCGGCGATTTTGCCATTTTCGCTGCCAATGGTATAATTTTTTTGCGTTGGGTCCCCGCCAAAGGCTGCAGCCGTTGATACTCAATGACATGACCCCAACATATCTTCCCTCGCTCGTAGGAGCTTGTAGGGTGGAGATGGGAGAGAATGCCAAAGCAATCGAATAGTGCTACTGCCGACGCTGATGGTTTGCCTGATTCAAACGACGGTGGCGTAATCCCTAGACCAATCGCCCAACTGTGGCATGGGTTTAGGTCCCAAATGAACCCCCTGCATGAATCTGCATCCATGATCCGTCTAGCGTCACACTTGGCCTTGCTGTTGGTTGCCGTGCTTGTCCTGGCCCTCAGCCGCGTTCAATTGCCGCAATGGGATTTACCCACCGGCGTTTCTGTGACCAATGAAGCGGCGAATACCGACGCAGAGTTGGAAGCACGCGGCGGCAACAACTACTTCGGCCGCGATACCCTCATCCGTAACGCGATTCCCTTCACGCAAATTCCGGATCGCCCGCGCCTGGATATCATTACCTATACGGTGGCGCTGGGAGATACGGTTTTTGATCTGTCGCAGCGGTTTCACGTTTCCCCAGAAACGATTCTGTGGGCGAACGCCA
>CAZEPA010000805.1:0-1867 GCA_964513955.1 uncultured Anaerolineae bacterium
CGTCAACACTAACTCGGCCTCGCCGAGTCAATCGTGGTTAGTCTAAACTCGAGTGTTTACAGATGCTCGGCGAATGGCGGTCCCGCGGCGCCGTGCTTCGGTCCGCGCCGCTCCGCGGGCCAGACTAGGGGTGTGCAGTCCACGGCAGAAACATGCGATGCAGCGCAGGCGTCAGCGGCACCGGTCCGATGATGGTCCCGGCCGGCGCCTCCTGCAGCCGATACCAGTAGCTGATGCCGGGCGCGGCCGTAGGATCGAACCAGGCGTATAAATAGCCAGTGCCGTCCGGTTGACCATCGAGCGGCTGCGCGGTCATGCGCGTAAACTCGCCGTCGCTGGCAACGCCGCGCCAAACATCAAACTGGGGCGTGGCGCCGCCAACAGTCCGCCACACCACGTCCACGCGGCCATCCGCCTGCTGCCAGGCTGTGAAGTCAACCACGGTGACAGCCGTGGGGTTGATAAAGGGGAAAGTGAGTGTGAGATCGCTTTGTCCTGCGCTCAAGTTGGAGGAGGTGCGCGTCGTCGGGCCGATGAGCATATAGCTGGGCGGCCCTGCCAGGAAGGCGACCGTATATCGCCCTGGCGGCAGGCTGCTGATCGCGTATTGGCCGCTGGCAAAGCCGCCTGCCGGCCCTGTCACCACATCGCCCACCGCAGCCCCGCTGCTGTTCGTCATACGCAGACTAACCCCGTTGAGCAGCAGCTCACCGTTGTCATAGCTGCCACTGCCGTTGCTGTCTACCCAAGCAAATCCTCCCACGGTGACGCCCCCCGTTTGGTAGCCAAAATCGGCGCTGGGTACGGCGCCGCCATCCGCCAGGGCCACCGTGTAAGGCTGAATCTGATTGTTGTGATCGGCGCCGGGCTGTGGTCCTGCAACCGTTGGCGCATACCCATTTAGCACGCCCAGGGGATCGCTGACGCGGACCTGATAGGCGCCGCCAGGCAGACCGGTAAATGCATAGGCCCCGCCCGCGCCGCTTGTGGTCGTGCGAATGACAGCATTGGCTTGCAGCAGTTCCAGCGTAACCCCCGCCACGCCCAGGTCGCCGCTGCTGGGCGCATAGAGGCCGTCGCCGTTCACGTCTAGCCACACTTGATTCCCGATCAGTCCCGTGCTGCTCTGTGGGCGTCGGTAATACCCGAAATCAGCCAACACGTTGTTTTCGCCGGGGGACAGCACGACAACATAGGGATCATTCTGGCTGTTGTTATCGGTGTCCGGTTGACCCTGCGATGTCTGGTTATAGTCCAGCAGACTGCCGTTTGTGTCGCTGACATGGACGAGAAAGCGACCGGACGGGATGCCCTGGAAACGGTAATTGCTGTTACCGGCTGCCAACACGCTGTCGGATGTCACCGTTGCAATGATCGGTTCGCCCACATCCCAGGCGTCGTTTTCATTGATGTCGTAGATTAGATCAACGCTGACTCCCGCCAGCGCGCTGTCGCCAGCGCCCAAAATGCCGTTCAAATCCGCGTCATTGAAGATCAGGTTGCCGATACTGCCCAGAGAGGTTGACATCTCTGCGGCATCGCCAAAGCCGATGTTCACGTTGAGGCGTTGATCGCCAGCTGCCACCGTCACCGATGCTCCTACGGCCGTGGTTGCCACTAAACCCGCGGGCGGCGTCGGCGGCGCCACGAGATAGGTTCCAGGCGCGACTGCCAGCAGAAAACGTCCGTTGGGATCGGTTTGGCGGCAAACCGGCGCGCCGCCGCCAACAGGCGTTGCACAGATAGTCAGATTGGGAATGCCAGGCTCACCCGGCTGCTGACGTCCATCGCGGCTGCCATCGAACCAGGCGCTGTCGCCCACGAGGGCCTGGCCAGGGCTGGGCTGCATCACATAGCCAAAATCGGC
>CAZEPA010000806.1:0-1865 GCA_964513955.1 uncultured Anaerolineae bacterium
TGGTTGCAGCGATTTTAATCGCCGGACCTCCGGCCTGCCCCCAGTTTGAAATGCACCCCAGTCGGCTGATTGGTTGCACAAACCGCCAGCCATTGGTATAATGCCCACCAGGATGATCCAGGTTGGCGGGACGCCAGCCTTGCCGTCTGAACCTCCCTGCCGCTATCCATGACTACGAGATGCCTATGACCATGTTGGACTTGATCGCCGCCGTCGAAGCGAAGACTGCCCTGGTGTTCCAGGACAAGACGTTGTTGCAGCGCGCGCTGACGCACCGTTCCTATCTGAATGAGTTCCCGGACTTCCCGCTCTCTGACAACGAGCGGCTCGAATTCCTGGGAGATGCGGTCCTCGGTTTTGTCATCGGCGCGTATCTCTATCATCGGTTCCCTGAACAGCCAGAGGGCTACCTGACCAACATGCGCGCCGCGCTGGTGCGCCGCGAAACGTTGGCTGATTTTGCCCGGCATTTGAACCTGGGACAGTACCTGCTGATGGGGCACGGCGAAGCCGAATCGGGCGGCCGTAATCGCCCGGCCACCCTGTGCGCGGCCTTCGAGGCGCTGGTCGGCGCTGTGTACCTGGACACCGGCCTGGCGCGGGTGGATGACCTCCTGCTGCCGCTCATTGTGCCCTTTCTTGACCACTTGCAGCAGCAGGCCGATTACAAAGATGCCAAAAGCCGGCTGCAAGAGCGCGTGCAAAGCCAGCGTCAGGTGACGCCGCGCTACCAGATGGTCAGCGCCGACGGCCCTGATCACTTGAAAGAGTTTACCGTCCAGGTCTTCCTGGGCGACGCGGTGTACGGCGAAGGCCGCGGCAGCAGCAAACGTCAGGCCGAACAGCTGTCCGCCATCCAGGCGCTGGCGAAACTTGAACAGGAAGACCTGGAAGATTTGCGGCGCGATCGCGCCTGATTCACAGCCTGGCAGCCGCGCAGGCGCGCAACGACGATCCACATGGCAAAATCCGCACAACCCACCTTGCTCATGACCGGCTTATCTGGCTACGTGGGTCAGGGATTGGCCCGGCACCCAGCCCTGGCCCATTTTGGCCGCGTCGTCGGCACCTACCTCACCCACCCTGTCAGCTTGCCGGGCCACGAAACCTGCCGGCTCGATCTGACCGACGCCCAGGCCGTAGAGGCTCTCTGGGAGGCCGTGCAGCCCACGGTGGTCATCCAATTTTGCCCAGCCGGCCCGCCTGACCGAAAGCATCGTGGCGGGCACGCAGCATGTCGCCACGGCCGCCGCCAAACGCGGCGCCCGCCTGGTGCATCTCTCGTCTGATGTCATCTTCGATGGCGAACATCCACCTTACGCCGAAGACGCGCCGGCCGATCCGATCACGCCCTACGCACGGGCCAAGGCGCAGGCAGAGACGATCGTGCGCACGTCAGGTTTAACAGACTGGGTCATGGTGCGCACGTCCCTGGTGACCGGCCTGGCGCCGGTTGACCCGCGTACACAGTGGGTGTGGGACAGCGTACGCGAACAGCGCCCGATCACGCTGTTTACCGATGAGTACCGTTGTCCGGTGTGGGTGGAGGATTTGGCCGCGGCCCTGCTTGAGTTGGCGCAGCTCGATTTCCAGGGCGTGCTCAACGTCGCCGGCCCGCAGCGCCTGAGCCGCTACGCGTTCGGCGTCAAGCTCTGTGCCTTCGCCGGTCTCGATCCCGCAGCCATCACGGCCGCTGTCGTCGCCAACAGCGGCCTGGTGCGCCCGCGTGATTGCACCCTGGATATCCGCCTGGCGCAGCGCGTCCTGCGCACGCGCCTGCGCAGCGTGGACGAGGGACTGCTATCGGCGCACGACAGGTAGAGTACGAAAGAAGCTCACAACAGGTAGAGGACGATAAAAAAGGG
>CAZEPA010000807.1:0-1864 GCA_964513955.1 uncultured Anaerolineae bacterium
ATGACACCATGCACCCGCCGCGCTCAGGCGGACGAACGCGATTATAGTCGCGCCCCTGTAAACTGTCAATTTTTATCATGCTTATCTACAAAATTAGTTCAATAACGCGGCACGCGCGGATCAACACGCAGCGACCATTCATCAATGCCGCCGGCCAGGTTGAACACGTTGCTGAAGCCAAGCTGGCGCAGCCAGGCCGTCACCTGGGCACTGCGCACGCCGTGGTGACACTGTACGATGATCTGGCTATCCGGCGTCAGGTCGGCGGGCAGCGCCGCGGTCAGCTCACGGACCAGCCGTGACAAGGGCAGCAGGCGCGCCGCTTCGATGCGCGCAAAGTTCCACTCGTGCTCCTCTCGTACATCCAGCAAGACATGCGGCGCGCCCTCATCGCGCAGGCGCTTGAGCTCTTCCACGCTGATTTGTGGTAGTTCGACGTGATCTGTCATACTATCCCTTCACCACGGCCATCGGCGTCAACCGCGCAACCATACGCGCGATGCCGGCGTTGTGCACCACCTCAACGACGTGATCGACATCCTTGTACGCGCTGGGCGCCTCTTCGGCCAGGCCGGCCAGGCTGCCCGCGCGCACCTCGATGCCCTGCGCTTGCAAATGGCTGCGCAGCTCACCGCCCTGCACCAGGCGCTTGGCCGCGGAGCGGCTCATCACGCGGCCGGCGCCGTGGCACGTGGAACCGAAGGTCTGCGCCATGCTCCCCTGCGTGCCCACCAGGACGTACGACGCGGTGCCCATGCTTCCTGGCACCAACACCGGTTGCCCGATCTCATAGTATGGCCGCGGCAGCACATCGGCGCCAGGGCCAAAGGCACGCGTGGCGCCCTTGCGGTGCACACAAACCTTCAGCCGCTGCCCGCCGACGTCGTGCATTTCGATCTTGGCCATGTTGTGCGTGATGTCGTAGACCTGGAACAGGTCGAAGTTCTTCACCTTGCCGGCCAACACGGTGCGAAAAGCCTGACGGACCTGGTGCGCCAGCAGTTGGCGGTTGGCAAAGGCAAAATTGGCCGCGCAGGCCATGGCCGCATAGTAGGCCTGCCCTTCCGGCGACTGCAGCGGCGCGCAGACCAACTGGCGATCGGGCAGTTGGATACCGTACTTGTGAATGACCTTCTGGAACATATCCACATAATCGGTGCAGACCTGGTGCCCAAAGCCGCGGCTGCCGCAATGAATCATCACGACGATCTGGCCGGGGAATAGGCCCATGGCTTCTGCGGCTTCGGCGTCGAAGATCTCTGCGACCTCATCCACTTCGGCGAAGTGATTGCCTGAGCCCAACGTGCCCAGTTGACTCTTGCCGCGCTCTTTGGCGCGGCTGCTGCACTGCGCTGGATCTGCGCCCGCCATCATGCCGCGCTCCTCCGTATGCTCCAGATCGTCTGCCCGCGCAAAACCCTTTTTGAGCGCCCACTGGCTGCCCTGCGCCAGCACCTCGTCCAGCTCTTTGACCGACAGGCTGACGAAGCCTTTTTCACCGGCTCCGCTCGGAACCTGTTTATACAGTTCCGTCGCCAGCGCAGAGAGATACGGCTGCACCGTTTGCCGATCCAGGTGCGACGCTAGTAGGCGCACACCACAATTTATGTCAAATCCAACTCCGCCCGGCGAGATGACGCCATCCGCGCCCGTGGTCGCGACCACGCCGCCGATGGGAAAACCGTAGCCTTGATGGATGTCGGGCATAGCCAGGGCATGGCCCACGATGCCGGGCAGCGTCGCTGTGTTAATCAGTTGATCCAGGCAGTCATCGCCCAACGCCTGCTGCAAAATTGTTTCGTCGGCATAGAAACGAGCTGGTACGCGCATGTCGTGACGGAAGTTGCGCGCCACTTCGTAGATC
>CAZEPA010000808.1:0-1863 GCA_964513955.1 uncultured Anaerolineae bacterium
GAATGGGATCACTGCCTTGCCTCCTGGGCTTGTTCGGCCGCATGCGTGCGCGCTCAGCGCCGGCAGGTCGGGGTGATTTTGCCAGCATCTCGATCACACGGCGGGCGCGTTGACGGTAGCGGCCTGGCAAGCGCGCAAGCGCGCGTTTGGCCTCATCCGAGTACTTAATCCGGTAGCTCACCGGCAGCCTCGCGTTGCTCGATGTCCGCCCATACCTCTTCATGCGTGTAGGTGGGTGCACCCTCGGCGATGCGCGCCAGCACGCGGTCCGCAAACCGTACATCGTCGGATGCGCTATCCGCACGTGCGATGTAATCGGCCAGGGCGGCGCGTACAACCTCCGCAATGGTCTCGCCGCGCAGAACGGCGACGGCTCGCGCCCGCTTGCGCAGGCTCTCAGGCACCTTGACCACCAGGTTGACAGTCTCCGCGGTCATCGTCAGCCTCCTTTGGTAAAGATCGCATGATTGCATTACCGTGATCAGTATACTGCATTGGCCAGAATTGGCAAGGTGACGAAGCCGCGCGCCGTCCGCGCCTCTTGCAGCGGCTTACGGCCCGCCCACCGGCATGCGCGGCGGCGCGCTGCGCCACAGCAGCGCGACCTCCTCCGGCGTCAGGCCGTAGGCCGCGTTGACCAGATCTGCCAACCGCCTTTCCAGCCGCGCGGTCTCGGCGACGCCTGCCCGCACATGCGACGCGTACTGCCGGTGCACACGCGCCAGCTCGCCGACGGCCACAGGGCTGAGGCGGGCTTCGCTTTTGGGGCGGCGAGCGCGCACCTGCTGGATGAAGGACGCCTCATCTAGATCGGCAAACGCTTCCAGCGCCTGGCCCGGTGTCGTCACGCCGAACTCGGCCGCCAACCAAGCCAATAGTTCGTGTGTGGTAGACTGGCCTTGTTTGGTCAACGCGATGAGTCGCTCAACCATCGGCTCGATCTCAGCCCGCAGCGCTTGGGTTGGTTGCGCGATGGGCAGTGACTCAGTGAAGGAATAGATGAGGCGTAATACTTCGTCCTTACCATGAATGGCGTTGCGCCACATGTAAGCCCACATCAAGGGCGAATTGACAACGGCCAACAGGTAAAGGTCACTGGCCGGCCAAACGTAGGCCGTGTTTACGAGATAAACTGGTGTATCGCTGTAAGCAAACTGCGCCCGCCAGGCAAGATCGGTGTGTATGATCTTGGAATGCTCGAACGCTGAGTAGTAGTCGCACGATCGCAGTTCCCACCAGAACCGCCCTTGATCCTGCCGCTTGCGCAATGCGTCTTCGTGCGGTTTCAAGTAGGCGTGTAGCGAAGGAAACGTGTGAGCGAAGACGGCCTCTGCCGATTCACCTGATCTGCTCCATGGCCAGTCGAAATTCTCACTCGACTTGAGCAGGATCATCCACAGGCCAGCCCATTGGGGCGCCCAGCGTTTGATGTCTTGACCGCGCAGATAGGGCACGATCACCTTGTCGCTAGCTGGGTCAGTAGCTATCAGTCGATCACGTGTGGGCGTGTCAATCAGAAATACCTCGTTGAGACCGGTCAATATCCCGCGGTAGGGTTTTGCTCCAATGAACTCGGACAGCGGAGTCCCAGCGCCACGAATTCTCGCCACGAGATGTTCAATCTCCGGCGGCTCCAGACTCCACGGTGCAGCGCCGAACCTGCCGGCTGGTACACGATGGCGATGACTGGCCACGTAGGCGGTCAGGTCGCTGCGTCCCAGCTCCTCGCGCGGGAAGGCGCACACCTCGGTCTCGGCGGGCGCAGGCGGTTCACCCTCGGGCCTGCGCAGCACGGCGATGCAGGGGAAGGTGTCGGCGTCGGGGAAGATCGGCGCGTGGCCGAAGTCCACGATCTGCTCTACC
>CAZEPA010000809.1:0-1861 GCA_964513955.1 uncultured Anaerolineae bacterium
GCTGAAATCGCCCTCGCTTTCACCGGAACCGCGGAAATCGAAGCGCAGGGCGACAAAGCCAGCCGCCATCAACGCCCGTGCGGCCTTGACGAGCAAGAAGTGGTGCTCGTTACGATCGGCCGTGAAGCCGTGAAAGAGGAGTACGGCCGGGAATGGGCCCGCGCCGGCCGGCATGTGGATCATTCCAACCAGGGTCTGCCCCTGATTTTGGAATGCAATAGATTGTTCTGGCATGTTTTTCTCCTGGCTGAAACCTGGATGAATTTTAGCGCAGGCTCTAGCGCAGCGCCAATGCTGCGTCAACGTTTTTTTAACACACCCGGCGTATACTCACGCACAGGAACGCGACTCATTCATGATAACCACGCGCCAGGCGGGCGCGTGCACAGGAGGAACGATGAGATTAGATAAATTGACGCAAAAGGCCCAAGAGGCCGTTTTCGAAGCGCAGACGCTGGCGCAAGAGCACAATCATGCGCAGGTGCAGCCGGAGCACCTGCTCCTGGCCCTGCTGCGGCAGGACGAAGGGGTGGTGCAAGAGGTCGTGCAGCAGGCGGGCCTGGACCCGCTGACGCTGTCGCGGCCGCTCGACGCCGAACTGACGCGCTGGCCCAAAGCCTACGGCAGTAATGTCCAGGCCACGATGAGCGCGGCGCTGACGCGCGTGCTGCAGGATGCGCAGACCGAGGCCAACGCCATGCGCGATGATTATGTGAGCGCCGAACACCTGCTGTTGGCCCTGGCCGGCGACAGCGGCGGCGGCGCGCAGAAAGCCCTGGCGCGTCTAGGGTTGAACCGGGACCGGCTCTTGCAAGCGTTGACGGCCATTCGCGGCAGTCAGCGCGTCACCAGTCAAAATCCGGAAGCCACCTACAAGGCGCTTGATAAGTACGGCCGCGATCTGACGCAGATGGCGCGCCAGGGCAAGCTCGATCCGGTCATTGGCCGTGATGAAGAGATTCGGCGCACGATCCAAATTTTGAGCCGGCGCACCAAGAATAACCCCGTACTGATTGGCGAGCCGGGCGTGGGCAAGACCGCCATCGTCGAAGGGCTGGCTGGCCGCATCGTGCGCGAGGACGTGCCGGCCGGGCTCAAGGACAAGCGCGTCGTGGCGCTGGACATGGGCAGCCTGATTGCCGGGGCCAAGTACCGCGGCGAGTTCGAGGAACGCCTCAAGGCTGTGCTCAAGGAAGTGACCGAGGCGCAAGGTCAAGTCATTCTGTTCATTGATGAACTGCACACCGTGGTCGGCGCGGGCGCGGCCGAGGGCGCAATGGATGCCAGCAACATGCTGAAGCCGATGCTCGCGCGCGGCGAGCTGCACGCCATCGGGGCCACAACGCTTGATGAGTATCGTAAGCATATTGAAAAAGACCCGGCGCTGGAGCGTCGCTTTCAGCCGGTGTTGGTGGACGAACCGAGCGTCGCCGATACCATTTCGATCCTGCGCGGCCTCAAGGAGCGTTACGAGGTGCACCACAACGTGCGCATCACCGATGCGGCCGTGATCGCGGCCGCGACCTTGTCGCATCGCTACATCAGCGACCGTTTCTTGCCGGACAAGGCCATTGACTTGATTGACGAAGCCGCCAGCCGTCTGCGCATGGAGATCACGTCCAATCCAGCGGAGTTGGATGAGATCAAGCGCCGCGTCATGCAGATGGAGATCGAGCGTGAGGCGCTGAAGAGGGAGTCTGACGAAGCCAGCAAGGCGCGCCTGGCTACGATCGAGCGCGAGCTGGCGAATCTGCGTGAAACCGAACGCGGCCTGGAAGCGCGCCTGGTGCGGGAGCGCGAGGTGATTCAGCGCAGATCGGAAGAGCGTCGTGTAGGGAAAGAGTGTAGATCTCGGTGGTCG
>CAZEPA010000810.1:0-1845 GCA_964513955.1 uncultured Anaerolineae bacterium
ACTCAGCAGGCGATCTGACTGGAACTGGTCAGGGAAATCCGATGCAAAGGGTATGAAGAGGGGCATTCCATACAGGATCAGTTTCAGGGTACGACTTAAGAACGGAATGGGGCGCTCCTTCACACGACGGCAGTGCTGGCCGCGCAACGCCGCACCGCCAGCCAGGCTCTACCCGATTGGGCTGACTTGACCGCACGATGCACGGAACTGCGTAGACATACGATCGCGCACCTGGGCTTCTACCTCGAGGCGCTCGAGAAAGCCATCCAGGCGCGGGGCGGCCAGGTGATTTGGGCGCGCAACAGCGGCGAGGCGTGCCAGGCAATCATCGCGCTTGCACAACGCGCCGGTGTGACCCAGGTGGTGCAGACACGATCGGTTTTGCCCTTAGAGATTGGCTTGCCGGCCGCGCTGCGGGGCGCTGGCTTGACAACGTTTCTGCTCAACCAGGGCGAGTTTCTGGCGGAGCTTTCTGGGCAGCGGCCAGCCCATCCCAACGCTGGGGTCGCAAACCTGCGCCTTGATGACATCGTGCGTACGTTGCACGCCAAGCTGGACATGCCGGTCTTCCTCAATGCGCACGCGGCCAACCGTATTGTCCGTGGGCGCACGCGCCAGGCCGTCTTGCAGAGTGGTTTGGCGGTGATGGGGATTGACTTCGCCGTGGCGGAGACCGGCGCCCTGGCGCTGTTCAATGATCAGGGTGATGTGCGCCTGGCCTCGGCCCTGGCGCCGCTGCAAGTGGCGATCATGGGGCTGGAGCAGATCGTGCCGACATTCGACGATCTCTGGCTGCTGTTGGGCGTGCATACGCGCAGCGCCAGCGGCCGGCCGGCGCCCACCTATGTTGAGCTAATGAGCGGCGCGCCGACTGCTGACCGGGAATTCCACTTAATTCTGCTGGACAACGGCCGCGCCGCGATGCTTGCCGGGCCTGAGGCCGACATGTTGACGTGTATTCAATGCGGCGCGTGCGTGGATGTGTGTCCGGTGGCGCGGCGTATGGGCAGTCAGCCGTATGCGTGGAGCTACCCTGGCCCTGTGGGCGCAGTCATGGGGCCGCTGCATCTATCATCGCAGTTTGCCGACGCCGCCGAGGCCAGCACTTTGTGCGGCGCGTGTCGCACCGTCTGTCCGGTGGGTATTGACCTGCCGCGGCACTTACTGCGGGCGCGCGCCCGGCGGCCTGGCTCACGCATGCGCCCCAGCGGATTGGTCGGGCGAACGCTGCTCTCGTCCCACCAGGCGCCTGGCACGCGTCTCCTGCCGTTGAGCGCCGTCAATCGCCTGGGGCGCGTACTGGTGCGCTCCGGGCGCTCGCAGCGATGGTTGGCGCCGTGGCTGTGGCGCTGGACCGCGGCTCGCAATCTGCCGCCGCCGGCCGCAGAGACCTTTCGGGCACGCTGGGCGCGGCAGCACGCCCAAGAAAGCGGCGAGGCGGCGCATGCCTGATGATGCGCGCGGGGCCATTTTGGCCGCGCTACACCAGCCTGCGGCCGCGCCCGTCGGGCCTGCAGGCTGGCGCTGCGCCCAGGAAGCTGGCGCGCCTGACGCAGCCGCGTTGGCGGCGCGCTTTGCGGCCGCCGCCAATCAACAAGGCGTCACCGTGACGCGTGAGATCGGTCCGGGCGCGGCGCGCCTATCCATTCTTTCGTTCCTGCGCCGTGCGGAAGTACGCCAGGTGCTGGTGTGGGAACAGGACGAGCTGCCCGTGCCCGGCCTTTTGGATGCATTGCACATGCTGGACATTCAAACCACCACGCCATCGGCGGCGGCTCTGCGCAGCGGCGCGCTGGTCAGCGATGGAGGAATGGCAATCGTGGGCATGTCGGCTGCACTGGCAGG
>CAZEPA010000811.1:0-1840 GCA_964513955.1 uncultured Anaerolineae bacterium
TGGGCGGATAGGTGCGCGGCACGCCGATGACGCCGGTGCGCAGGCCGGCCTGGTTCAGATAGTCCCAGACTTCGGCGCTCTTGAACGTGTGCGAAGTCGGGGTGATGACCTCGCGCGTGCGCGGGTCGAGCTGCTGCCACCAGAAGACGCCGAGCTTGCCGGCGTACTTGCCGGCGGCGTAGCATTTCCAGGCCGGTGAGGTCACGGGCGGCAGGGCGCTTTCCATCTCACCGCGTGCGCCCTGCGCGACCAGGCGCGCCAGATTGGGCAGCTTGCCGTCACGCAGCCAACCGCTGATGAAATTGAACGAGCCTCCATCGAGGCCAAAAACCAGAATTCGTGGTTTGGACACCGTTATCTCCTCAATTCGGATGGCAGGTCACGCCTGCCGCGCATCTCATCCACAGGCTGCAAGCCCGTGATCTCATCTGAAAACGGCCGCTGCCCGTCGTAGCGACTTCAGTCGCTCCGTGCACTCTCTGCCAGCAGAATCGACTGCATCGCCTCGATGTCGTCTGCCTGCACATACGGGTGGGTAGGCAGGGTGAGCAGGCGCTGCGCAATCTCCGTCGCGCCTGGAAAATAGCCGGGAGAAACAAGGCCTGGCCCGTCCGCCAGGGTGCGGCCATACAGGCGGCCCGCGCCGACGCCCGCGCGGCGCAAACGCGCCAGCAGGTCGTTGCGTTGGGCCTGGTCACGGGCAAGCAAAGGCAGGCGCACGTAGATCGGCTGCGTACCGGCCTGCGCGGCGATCGGCGTCAATCCGGCCTGCGCCGGCAGCTCGGCCAGCAGACGCTGCGCATTGGCCCGCCGCTGCTCATTCCAGCCGGCCAGGCGCGGCAAGAGGCGCGCGCCGAGCGCGGCCGCCGGCGCGCTCAGCGGCTGGCGCACAAAATGCCAGGTGCGCGGGTCATCGCCGGCCGCATCGAGGCCCAGCCGCGTCACCCACCACCAGCCGCGCGGATGAAAAGCTGCGGTCAACGCCGCGATCCTGGCCCAGGCCCGGCCCTGCGCCGCCAGCCGCGGCCGCGGCCAGGCGGCGATGATCTCGGCCGCGGCGGCCGCCAGCGCAGCGTCATTGAAGAGCGCGGCCCCGCCGCCGCCGGCGCTGAGCGCCTTGCCCGGCCCGAAGCTGAGCAGCCCGGCATCGCCCAACGCGCCGACGCCTGCTCCAGCAGAAACGGCATCCGCGGCCCTTCCCAGCGCGCCAAAGGCCTGCGCGGCGTCGTCCACAAAAAAAGCGCCAACGGCGTGCGCACTGGCGCGCACATCGTCCAGCGGACGCGGCAGGCCCAGCGGATGCACGCTGACGACAGCCAGCGTCTGCGGCCCAATCGCGTGGCGCAGCGCGGCGCGGTCGTAATCGAACGCGGACGGCTCCATCTCCACCAGGCGCACGCGCAAGCCCGCAGCCTGCGCGGCGTAGACCAACACCGGGCAGGTGTACGCCGGCAGCGCCACCTCATCACGGTCGGGGCGTTGGCGCTTACAGGCCTGCAGGATCAAGAAAAAGGCCGCGCGGCCGCTGGCCGTCAGCGCCACACGTCCCGCCGGCGCGCCCAGGGCATGCGCCACATCGTGCGCAAACCGCTCAGCCCCCCGGCCAAACGACCCCGCCAGCGCCGCCGCCACATCCCCCCAGCGCGTCGGCGTCGCACTCGGCGGCAAAAACCGTTTCACCTTCCGCCTTCCACGTTCATCATTCATCGTTCATCATTCATCGTTCATCATTCATCGTTCATCATTCAACCAAACGGTACGCGGCGGCGCACGGCGGTGCTCAAACGTTCGGCCACGGCCGGCGGCAGGCGCTGCCACAGGCGCTGCGCCAGGCCCAGCG
>CAZEPA010000812.1:0-1837 GCA_964513955.1 uncultured Anaerolineae bacterium
TGTGTGGGTCGGGCAAATCGAGCAGGCTGTGCAGCAGGCCAGAGTCGCGCAGGTAGATCTTGGGTGACTTGACTTGCCGTTTGCCGATGTTGGCGTACCAGGGCTGCAGTTGGCGCACCATGAACGTGCCGGTGAGGATGTCCAGGTAAGCGCGCACCGTCTTGTCGGCCAATCCCATGGCGCGGGCCAGCTCCGAAGCATTCCAAACTTGTCCATGGTAGTGCGCCAGCATGGTCCAGAAGCGGCGCATTGCCGGCGCTGGGATTGTGATGCCCAGCTGGGGAATGTCCCGCTCCAGGAAAGTGCGAATGAAATCCTCGCGCCAGGCTGCGCTGTCCTCGTCCGAGCCGGCCAGGAAAGCGCGCGGAAATCCGCCGCGAACCCAGAGTTCCTCCCAATGCTCTGCTCCGACCTCGCCAAGGCCGAAACCGGCCAGCTCGATGAACTCGACTCGTCCCGCGAGGGTTTGTGCCGCGTTCTTGACGATGTCAGGCGATGCGCTGCCCAGGATCAAGAAGCGAGCCTGGTTCTGCGGCCGATCCGCCAGCACCTTGAGCACTGCGAACAGCTCAGGCATGACCTGGATCTCGTCAATGACGACGATGCCATCCAGTGCGCCAAGGGCCAGCTCAGGATTCTGCAGCCGCCGAATATCGGGTTGCGACTCCAGATCGAAGTAGGTTGCCTGATGGCCCGTGATGGTGAGGCGGGCGAGTGTGGTCTTGCCGACCTGGCGCGGCCCCAGAAGAGCCACGATAGCCGATCGACGCATGGCGGTCGTTATGCGGTGTGAATAGTCTGGTCGAGCAAGCATGCTTCGATTTTACCATGAAAATTCGGATTGTCAACTCGAATTTTCATGGTGGCATCCATGGCTTTCACGCTGGGTGCGAACGACCGGGTCTGCCGCCACACCGGCAGTACATGCTGTTGGGCGGTTGAAACCGCTGCAACCATCGCCAAGCCTGCCTGCGCAGGCTGGAAGTCGCCTGGCGGCGGCTTCGTGATGGTTCCGGGTCGTGTCGCACCCCAGATTACCCGATTTGGAGTGCGCAAGCCAGTGCGCACGCCGGGAAGGCTTTGCCTTTGTTTTTCCACCTGCGGCGTTCGCACCAGCTTGCGCTTTCGTCCGGTCCAGTGGAATCACCAAGCCAAAGGCGGCAGCGTGGCTGCCGCACTCCAGATTGGCGGGTCGCCGCACGCCAAAGCGGCCTTTCGTTGATTCGTGTCGCTATTCGTTGACGGCATTCGTTCCGCCAAGCAAAAGCGGCAGCGTGGCTGCCGCACTCCAGATTGGCGGGTCAGGTGGGGGATGTGCCGTCGGGGCTGGCGGTGAGGGTGTGTAACGCGGCCTGGATGCGTTCGATCTGGCGGTATGAACCGAGCTGCTGGGCCAGGCTGAGGGCTTCGCGCAGCAGCTGGGCCGCTGAGGCGGGCTGGCCGGTCAGGGCCAGGACCCGGCTCAGGTGGAAACTGGCGAGGATCTGGTACTCACCGGCGCCGGCGCTGCGGAAGCCGGCCAGGGCACGCGCCAGGAAATCGTGCGCGGTCGCCAGCTGGCCCATGCCGAGGTAGGTCTCGCCCAGGCGCTCCTCCAGCAGCAGCTGAGCGAAGCTGTCCTCGATCTGCTGCGTGCAGGCCAGCGCCTGCTGGTACGCGTCGAGGGCCTGCGCAAAATCGTGCCCCAGGGTCGCCAGGCCGCCGCGCTCAGAGCGCGCGATGGGAAGGGCGTGGAGAGGGTGTCCTTCCACCCGAGACGTCAGGTGAAACGACCGCTTGCCGAGCGTGACCGCGGGGAGGAGCACCACTACCCTCAGCACGCCGGCTGCAGCTCCGG
>CAZEPA010000813.1:0-1834 GCA_964513955.1 uncultured Anaerolineae bacterium
GCATCGGCATGCATTGGCCTGATCTTGATGAGGATATTAGCGTCGAGGATTTGATCTTGGGACGACCGAGCGGCGAGAGCCAGGAATCGTTGCGGCGCTGGCTGGATGGCCGGGCTGCGGTGTAGCCGATTGCATTGTTTCCCCAGACCTGACTGGTTGGCGGCGTGTTGGATTTTGAATAATTAACCACGGATAAACACGGATGGAACGGATATTACGGATAGAGTGAATTGACCCCTGTTTAGTAGACAGGTGGTTAAGCGGAACGACAAAAAGTCTCAAAGTCAGTCGGTGTTCGGTAGCCCAAGGCCGAATGGATCCGCTGACGGTTATAGAATACCTCCATATAGTCAAAGAGGGCAGCCTGAGCTTGCTCTCGAGTTTCGAACCGGCAATGATGAACCAGTTCGGTTTTCAGCGTAGCGAAAAAGCTCTCCATGGGCGCGTTGTCATAGGCGTTGCCTGCCCGACTCATACTGGGCAGGGCTTTGTGCCGGCTGAGCAACGCTTGGTAGTCCTTGCTGGTGTACTGGCTACCGCGGTCGGAGTGGTGGATCAATCCTTCTTTCGGTCGGCGCGTCAAGAGAGCCATCTGCAGTGCTTTGAGCGTCAGGTCGGCCTTCAGGCGCGTGCCCATGGCCCAGCCCACGATGCGGCGGGCATACAGGTCCAGGATAGCCGCCAGGTACAGCCAGCCCTGGCCGGTGCGGATGTAGGTGATGTCGCTCAACCAGACCTGGTTGGGCCGGGTGGCGACAAAGATTTGGGCCAGGCGGTTCGGGGCGGCCGGATGGGCTGGGTTGGCTTGCGTGGTCACCCGGTACCGGCGACTGCGCTTGGCCTGCCAGCCGGTCTCGCGCAGCAGACGGGCCACCCGCTTGTGGTTACAGGGCATCTGGCTCTGGACCGCCGCATGCACGCGCCGGTAGCCGTAGGTTTGGCGGCTCCGGTCATACACAGCCCACAACGCCTGTTGGAGCTTCTGGTTAGCCATCGTTCTTTGACTCGGCGGTCGCTTACGCCAGGCATAGTAGCCCGCCCGCGACACAGCCAGCACCCGGCACAGAAGGCGGATGGGGTGCTGGCCCGCTTGAGAATGGATGAACCGATATCTCACTTGCTTTCCTTGGCAAAGAACGTGACGGCTTTTTTTAGGATATCTCGTTCCTCTCGCACGCGAGCCAGCTCGCGCTTGAGCCGCCGTACTTCATCGTCACTGTCTTTGGCTTGCCCGTTGCCGGGAAAGGCCTCGTCGCCTTCTGCCCGCAATTCCAACCACCACTTGTACAAGGTGTTGTGGTGGACGCCCAGGTCGAAGGCGATGTCCCGCACCGGTCGCCCCGTCTCTTCGATTTGGCGTACTGCCTCCAGTTTGAACTCCTTCGTATATCGCCGTCGATGTTTCATTTCACGCCTCCAATGGCACCATTATCCGCTTATTGGCGTGTCTACGAAATGGGGTTCAGTTCAAGAGCACTTTCAATCCGTGATATCCGTTTAAATCCGTGTTCTATCCGTGTTTAAATAATTTATCCTCGATAGGTGCTACCCCACCTGCGGATTACTGATTGCTGAGTTCTCACAGGGCGTTCACGTAATTTATACGCGCCTTTGCCCGAAGTTCCGTACACTTAGGGCATGCATATCCCACCGCTGGTTTCTGTCATCATGCCTGTTCGCAATGAGGCGGCCTATATCGAGCGCAGCCTCGGCGCGGTATTCGCTCAGGACTATCCGCCCGATAGGCTGGAGATTCTGGTGGTTGACGGCATGTCGAACGATGGCACGCGCGAATTCGTGCGCTCCGCCCAGGCTGATTATCCTAACCTGCGTC
>CAZEPA010000814.1:0-1828 GCA_964513955.1 uncultured Anaerolineae bacterium
GCGCATGCGCTGGCCGTTGGCGCCTGGCTCCATCGTCAACCTGACCTCTACGCCTGGATCATCAACCAGGTCGGGGCAGGATCGTGGAACCTGGAAGTGCTTCTTTCACTGCAGAACGATCTGGGCGTTCCCTTAAGCGCGGTGCAAGTGATGCGCCTGGGTCAGTTCTTTCGCCACAGTTGGGGAGCGTGGGCCAAGCAGCATGAGCGCGAAGTGGAACAGGCCGTGGTGGCAGAATTGGCGGCCGCCGGCCAAAGCATCTTGAGCCGACATGTGGACGCGCTGCGCGCTGAGCAACGCACGGCGCAAGTTCAGCTGGTCAATCCCGGGATTCGTTTTTTAGTGCAAGCGGTTGACGTATGGAACAGCCCAGCCTTTCAGCGCGCTATCAAGGATTTGCTCGAAAGCTCAGAGCGCAGCGCGCAGCTAGGCGGCCATTTCACGTCGCGATCCTTCGCCGCAGCTGCCAAGCCAACCCAGTGGGCGGATCGTGGATGGTACCTGATCTTGGAGTTTGGCGAGTCATCGTCGGAAAAGCTTGATCGCGCTGTAGCGCTTGCCCGTCGTCACCCAGGCTTCATGAGACTCCTGGATGAGAACCGCGAGATCGTGTATCGAAATTTGTATCGGCGTCGAGATTTGAGCAGGTTTTGGACTCTGTTCGAACGGGTGCGCAATTGGAAGAGCACGCGCGTCTTCATCAATGGCAATCCTGTTAGAACAGACGAACTGTGGCCTGGCGCTCCAGAGCTGGAGTAAGGTAAGAGAGATGCCAAAACGGTGGTTTCAACGACAGGCCCTTGCCCTGGTTTTGGGCGGCGGCGGCGCGCGCGGGGCCTTGCAGGCCGGCGCCTTGCGCGCGTTGATCGAGGCAGACATCCGCCCCGACTTCTTGGTCGGGACCTCGATCGGAGCCATCAATGCCGCGTTCATGGGTTTGCGTGGTTGGAGCTTGGCGACCGTTGAGGCTCTGCAGGACACCTGGCGCATCGCCGCCGCGTCTGATCTACTGCCAGCGCGCACCGTCTGGCTCACGATGCGCACCGTGTTGAGCCTGACCGGCCGCGAGCGCCAGAATCCCATTCGCACCTTCCTGAGGGCCCATGGCCTCAGGCCAGAAATGCGCTTTGGCGCCATGCAGATACCAGTCTATGTCGTTGTCACCGACCTTCGTGGTGGTCGCACCCTGGTATATGGAGATGATGCCAATGAACGCGTGCTGGATGCAGTTGAAGCATCGGCCGCGTTGCCGCCCTGGGTTCTTCCCATCGAACGCGGCGGCATGAGCCTGATAGACGGCGGCGCGGTCAGCAATTTGCCGCTGGAGCCGGCCCTCGCGCGGGGCGCGACGGACATTGTGGCGCTGGACTTGCATGATCCACGCGGGTTGGCGACTGACCCTAGCGGTTTGGGTGGGTTTATTTGGAAGCTTACGACCACGACACAGATACGAGAAACTGAGATGGAGCTGGCCCTGGCCGTGGCTCGCGGGGTGCCGATACGTCATGTCAGGCTGGTGTCCGCAGCGCAGCCCTATCTCTGGGACTTCAGTCAGACCGAATCCCTCATGACCGAGGGTTACACCATCACCCGACGTGCACTGGCCGATTGGCAGAAGAACGCCTCTCCCTCGCGATTTTCTATGCCAGCGCGGTGGCGCGCATGGTGGCCGTAGACGCCAGGGCCGCGGCCCTGGCGCAAAACGTACACATCATCCTCTGGTCATGGAGTGGGCAGGCCAGCAATAAACCCGTTCCATTCAGGGGAACGGGCCTATTCAACCACGAACGGGTGGGAAATGATCAAATCAATCATTGGGCCGCCCAGT
>CAZEPA010000815.1:0-1824 GCA_964513955.1 uncultured Anaerolineae bacterium
CGCGCGACTATGTCGCTTATCTCGTTGCCGATGGCAACGGTATGGGATCGATTTTTAGCCAGTGCAAGACGCGAGGCTCGCTTCGAGAGCTTTCTCTGCGCCTTGGCGAAGTTGTACGAGACAGTCTGGCCGAGGCAGCGAAGAAGGTGATGCAGAATCCCACTGCGCAAAAAGGCAACTACTTTGTCCCCGTTCTACCACTGATTCTCGGTGGCGATGATGTGTTTGCCCTCCTTCCTGCCAAGTGGGCTGTTTCGTTTGCCAAGGAATTCTGCCTTACCTTCGAGCAACAAATGGAGGCATTTCAGCATCGGCAGCCGGAATTAGCGAACGCGCCAAAGCCAACGATGTCTGCTGCCGTTGTCATCTGCAAGTCCAAATATCCATTTCATCTTGCTCATCAGCGCGGCGAGGAGCTGCTGAAGGAAGCTAAACGCTTGAGCAAGAGCCAGATCAAGCAACGGATGTCAGTCGTCAACTTCGAGTTGATCGTGGGCAATCGTCTGGTGGATCACAGCCGTGATGCGGGCGAGCACCGCCCGACGCTGCGTCCATACTGGGTCGGCGACCTACCTGCTCCGCATCCATCCATCCAACAACTGCTCAATGCACGGCTCGATTTGCAGTCACTGTCTCAGAAACAGAGGGCGCAATTGCGCGCTTTCTTCGAGCCGCCTACACTGCAAACAAGCGGCTTGGAACAGGATCGATGGCGCGGAGATTTGGAGGGACTGGTCACTCGCATCGGCAAATTGCGCGGCGACGACGGCATTGCACACACTATCAAGGGATCTCTTGCTGCGTTGGGAAGCGACCGAGGAGCATATTATTGGCGCAGTCTGGACTTGAATAGAAGCGGCAATGCGCTGCCGGAAGTGCTTGATATGTGGGATTTTCTGTACGACCTGCAGCAGGATCAGAAAAAATACAAGGAGGCTTCTTCATGAGCATCCAACTTTTGTTTCGGATCTCGATCCGCTCGGACTATCACATCAGCGCCGGCCACGGCTTAGGATCGCATATTGATTCGGCTTTGCAGCGCGATGCGGATGGGCTGCCAGTGCTTCGTGGCACTGTGCTGGCCGGCTTGCTGCGTGACGGATTGCGAGACCTGTGTTCGACAGATCCCATGCAAGCAAGCGCCCGCTGGCAACAGATGGTCAAGGCTGCCGAGAGCTTGGTCAGCGATGATCGTCGCGGCTGGGAACCGAGTGACGCCCTTTTCGGCGCTCCCAGCCAGCCCAAACGCTGGCAAATATCCTCTGGCCGACCGGTTGACCTTGCCAAGCCACAGGAAACTGGTCAGTCAGACTGGCGGCCGGGCGGTCTCGGCGGGCAGGCGGCAGCGCATGTACGTGTTCACCCGGCCTTGCGCCGTGCCGAAGCGCGCAAGCTGTTCGTGCGTGAGGAAGGAGATCAGCGCCTGCAGTTCGATTTCAACGCCACATGCCCAACAACCGACGAACAGGCAATCGCCGAAGCGGCGTTGTTGGTGGCATCTGCGCGCATGGTTCGGCACCTGGGAGCGGGCCGGCGGCGCGGCCGCGGCGAATGCAGCGTTCACCTGCAAGGCGTCTCGAACTGGCCAGCAAAGACGGCAAGCGCCCAGCCCGATGAGAAAGCATTGTTAGCCATCTTTGAAAGCTACTGGCTTACCAACAAGTCACTGGTTGATGTCGAGTTGTCCAAATCCAGCGCTGTGTCATCATTGCCTCGAACCGGCCAGCCGTTGCGACTGGTCATGGCGGTGCGGACGGACGAGCCTGTGTTGATTGCCCAGCGCGCCGAAGCAGGCAACCAATTCGATAGCCTGGGGTACATCCC
>CAZEPA010000816.1:0-1821 GCA_964513955.1 uncultured Anaerolineae bacterium
GCGCCATCAGCCTGGCCCGGCGGCAAACTTCGGCCAGCAAGGACTTCAGCGGAACCACCTCATTGCGCAGGGCCTGACCAGCATCCGCCCGCGCCAGCACCAGCAACTGGTTGACCAGGCGAATCAGGCGGTCTACTTCGTCGGTCGTGTCGGTCAGCACTTCGCTGCGTTCCACGGCGTCAATGGGCGGGTCGCGCCGCAGCAGTTCGATATTGCCGCGTACGGTCGTCAGCGGCGTGCGCAGCTCGTGCGACGCATCGGCCACGAAGCGGCGCTGCGACAGCAACGCGTCTTCAAGCTGCACGTAGCCTGACTCCAGTTCACCCAACATGTCGTTGAAGGTCATCGCCAGTTGGCCCACCTCATCGGTTGGTCCGCGGTATTCAACCCGGCGCCGGAAGTTGCGCTCCGCGCCGATGGTCTGCGCGGTATGGGTGAGGCGCTGGATGGGACGCAAGGCCATGCCAGCCAACACCCAACCGAGGGCAAACGCCAGCAGGATAGCCAGGGTGCTGCCGGCGACCAAAATTAAGCGTAAGGTATCAAGGGTCAGCTGCGGTTGCGCCACTGGGAAAGCCACCTGCACAATCTCGGTCACACCCGCGCGCGTCGTGACCAGCGTGCTGTAGATCAGCAGCGGCTCATCTTGAACCTGCGCGGTCTCGAACCAGCCTGAGCCGGCCCGCACGCTTTGCAGGCCGGTGTCGCTCAACGGTAAGTTGGCGCCGCTCAGGTCAAGCGTCTGTCCAGTCACCGTACCGGTAATGCTGCGCGTTTGCGTCCAGCGACCGGGCAGCGTGCCGTTGGGTAGGTCGCCAACCGGCCGACCGCCCGCAGACGATTGATCCGGCGCAGGGGCGCCGGTATCTTGAGTGGGCGGTGGGCCAGGCGAGCGTTCGCCGTTGTTGGTGAAGAAGTTAACCTGGCGCACCAGGTTGGCTTTGATACCGTTGTAAGTCGCCTGCGTTTGCGTGACATAGAGGGTCGTACTGAAGGTAATCAACGTCACCGCGAGGATGGCGGTGTAGAGCAAGGTCAGCCGCAGTCGGATGGACATGGTGCGCCTCAGGCTTCCTCGCGCAAGACGTAGCCTACCCCGCGCACAGTGTGAATCAAGCGTGGTTCGCCGCCGGCTTCGGTCTTCTTGCGCAGGTAGCCAATGTAAACTTCGAGCACATTGTCATCCCCGCCGAAATCGTAGCCCCACACCTCCTGCAGAATCTGTTCGCGCGTCAACACCTGGCGGGGATGGCGCATCAGGAATTGCAGCAAATCGTACTCTTTGGACGTGAGATCGAAAAGGCGTTCCTGCCGCCGCGTTTCCCGCGTCAGCGGGTTGAGGGATAGATCCGCATAGACCAGCGTCTCGTCGCGGGCTACGACCGCTGGCCGGCGCAAAAGCGCATGCAGGCGGGCCAGCAGCTCGGCCGGTGCAAACGGCTTGACCAGGTAATCGTCGGCGCCGCTTTCCAGCCCTTCCACGCGCTGCTCAACGGCATCGCGTGCAGTCAGCATCAGCACCAGGGTCTTATCGCCAGCCGCGCGCAACCGCTCCAGCACGCCCAGGCCATCAAGCCCGGGCATCAGCCAGTCGAGCACGATCACATCGGGCCGGTGCGCCTGCACTTCGGACAAGGCCGCATGGCCGTTGCTGGCGCTGAAGACGCGAAAGCCTTCATACATCAGGGTGCGCTGCAGCATCTTCAGCAGCTTGGGATCATCATCTACAATCAATACCGTTGCCATGTCCTGTCCTACCTGCGGCCCAAACCATCCAAAACTTGTGCTCAGATTATAGCACAGTCCGTCTGAGGCGTGGTT
>CAZEPA010000817.1:0-1811 GCA_964513955.1 uncultured Anaerolineae bacterium
ACAGGTACTCCGACCAACTCGCAACCGACGCGGACCTGGCCAGGCTCCATCCCCACACCGCCAAAATAACGGTTGCCTTCGGGCCAGAACGTGGCAAAGTTCTCTTTCCAGAGTTTGATGACCTGCTCAGGCGTCACGTTCGCGCCGGGGAGGCGGATCCGATAGGTTTTTTGCCACATCTGGCCGAACCCCGCGAGGGGGCCGGAGAGCTGCTTGCCCTCGACGTTCAGGTTGGTGGCCTCCGGGGAAATGTCGCCGACCCGAAGCCCGTCCACCGGCTTGGCCCAATAGGCTGCGTCGCGGCCCGGTTCTGGGACGGTTGGTGTGTCAATGAGTTCAGACATGGTTTACTCCATCTTTGGTTTTCAATTCGCTATCTCCGCCCTGCCATCCTGCTGTCAATCCGCCGCCGCGACGGCAGCCGCTTCGCTTTCGTGGATGCTGATGACCTTCTTGAGCTGGGTCAGCTCGAAGATCTGCAGATAGTGGTCGCTCAGCCCGTAGGCAAGCAGACGCTGCTTATGGCGCTGGGTGCGAATCAGCATCGTCACCAGCAGGCCGATGCCGGAACTGTTCATGTATTCCAGGCCGCTGAAGTTCAGGATGATCGCCTGGGCGCCGGCCGCCGTGGCCTTGTGGTATGCATCCATCAGGATGCTTTCGGCCGCGCCAGTGACCTCGCCCCGGATGTCCAGAATGCTCGTCGTGGCGCTGCCCGTGCGCGTGGTAATCGTGAGTTTAGCGGATGCCATGGTGCCTCCTTGCGTGATGCGTGATGCGGCTATTTGCTGCCAGCCAGCGCGCTGGTTTCGTCCTGGTAGACGGTCATGAAATCGGCCAGGCGCGTGATCTGGAAGATCTCCTGGTAGTGCGGGCTGAGGCCGAAGACAAGCAGGCGGCGCTTGGCTTTGCGCGCGCGAGCCAGCAGGCCGACGATCAGTGCAATGCCCGTGCTGTTGATGTAGCTGACACCACCAAAGTTCAGCACGATGGTCGGTGGGTTACGCGCCTCGGCTTCGGTATAGGCAGCGCTCAAGCCTGACTCGGCCGCGGCGTTGATCTCGCCGCGCAGGTCAATGATGCCCGCGTCGGGCTGGTGGCGCACACTGGCTTCAAACGGTGTGGCTGGCATCGCGATCTCCTTTTTCCCTGGAAAACAACAGATAGGGCCCCAGTTCATCTTCCATTTCTCGCTCCAGGGCCATGCCGATATTTTGGGCTACCTTGACCGAAGCGTGATTTTCCGGATCTATCATGCAGATCAGCCGTGTCAGGTGCAGTTCTTCGAAGCCGTAGCGGGCGATCGCCCTCGCGGCTTCGGTTCCCAATCCCTGCCCCCAATATGCTTGGGCCAGCAAATAGGCCACTTCCACTTCTTCGCGCTGGTCAATCGTCCACGGCAGCAGGCCGCACCGGCCGACGAATCGGCCTGTGTCCTTATGAATGGTCGCCCAGAGTCCCAGTTCAGGGCGTCGCGGATGCCCGTTCATGTGCCACTCCAATTCCTCTCGCGCCTCGTCGTAGGTGCGCGGCGCATCAGGGATGTATTTGCGCACATAGGGGTCGCAATACAGCGCCCAAAGGCTCTCGAGGTCAGCCGGCGTCTGATGCCGGAGAATCAACCTATCGGTCTCCAGAATTTTCATCGTTTCATCACCAATTCAACGGTGTGGTGCGTATCGTCGGTCGTCACGCGCAGGTCGTCCACCATGCTGCGGATGAGAAACAGGCCCCAGCCGCGCGGCGATTGCAGCCCCGCCAGCTTGGCTTCCAGATCTGGTTGTACCCAATCCGTGACCGGAACGCCTGCA
>CAZEPA010000818.1:0-1810 GCA_964513955.1 uncultured Anaerolineae bacterium
TGGTCGATTTCGATCGAATCCCAGCCGACGGCGCGCACGCCCAGGCGCAGCGCCTTGGGGAACTTGCCGGCGCGCATCAGGTTGTAGAGGTGGGCGCGCTTGAAGCCGGACTTCGCTTCAACCTCTTCCAGGCGGAGGATGCGGCGCTCGCTTTGAGGCAATACGGGTGTTTGCGACATGGCGGTCACTCCTGAACGCTCAGTGGCGTTTGTTGGCGTGACCTCTATTCAATAGACATGGCTGCGGAAAGACATTGCAAATGCAATCTCCGCGATTGCACATACAAGCAGGAAATCCTCAGAGCGTGGCGCTATGCAGCCTGCGCCTGGCCGTGGCGAACTTGCCGTTCAATGTCCGCTCGGCGATCCCCATGATGCCGTGGTGATGGGCGACCAGTGCGCTGACCACGGCCTCCTGCGTCTTGAAGCTGGAGTACGGCGCGCCCGAGGGCGACTGGCCGAGCATCAGCTCCAGCATGCCCCCGATGATGTTCAGGTAGGTGGTCTCGGCCCGATCGCTGATCGGGCACTGCGCGCAGGCGGGAATCACCGTGGACTGCTTGAGCAGCGCATCGTGCTTGTCCTGCAGCTCGCGAAGTTGGCGCTTGGACTGCTCCAAGGCGGATTTCAGGGCGAGCTGTTCAACCAACATGGCTTGCCCGGTCTCCAGCGAGATGAAGGGATGGGTGATGCGCTCGCTGCGGGAGAAGAGAAAGCCTGGTCGCTGTTCGGGGTAGTGCTGGCGCATCCAGCGCTTCAGATCGACATGGCGGACGGTGAGATCGAGAGAGTTGATCAGTTCGGTGTCGTGCGTCGTGATGCCGTTGCGCCCGAACGGCAACTCCCCATTGAGGATGCCGTCGAAGATTCGATCGGTGTACAACCGAACTTCGTTCCAATGCGGGCAGTCCAGCGACTGAGGAAGGTTCCTTGGCGACGAGATCGAGGACAGGATTAGCTGCTCGTAGCGCAGCAATCCGGCCCAGCGGATGGACGCTTCGATCGGGCGGTAGAACACCTTTGATGTCGGCGCATAGTCGTTCATGCTCCCATCTCCTTCCAGGAGAACTACATTGCCGACTCCTTGAGTGCCAACCTCATGGTCAGCCTGCCTGTGCATGAAGCGAATTTAGGGACTCGCTTCGTATGGGGCCAGAGCAGTTCTCACCAGCTCGTGTTACGGGTAGCCGTTGCGTACTCCATGTGCAAAAATCTATGAGTCGCGCGGTAGCCGAGCCACGGCAGAAGGACTCGATAGCAGCGCTCACACCAACCAGCGTCATGAGTTGCAACCATCTGCGCAAAACCGTTTCGGCATGTCCTGATACGCCATCGGTTTCAGGCATCGGGAGCGGCAGCAACTGTTGCGCGGAATCTGGGATTACCAGGGGGAATACCGGCGGCGTCATACCCGACTGGAATGCTGATATAGCGATACAGCATCACGCACGACCTGCCTGTTGTGACAGCGAACCGGAAATTCGACGCCCTCAAGGTTTGATTCATCGAGAAAGCCCCCGCGTCAGCTAGATGCAGGGACGTTCATACGGGGGGTGTTGTGTTGCCCAAGCTCGCCTCTCCCGAGTTGCGTTGGACTGGCTTTCGGTGGCTGTCGCTGGCTTTCGGTAGCTGGTGCTTCTGGCATGGGGGCAGGTAGTCGGTTAGACTAAGTCCAGCCCCAAGTCCAACGGCTTGGGATGAATGCGGGAAAATCTTTTCAAATCAACATTTTAGGTGTTGTATTCGATTCCCATCGCCCGCTCCAATCACCCTCGGAATTCTTCCCACGCCCCGAACGCCCCGGCCGTCAG
>CAZEPA010000819.1:0-1806 GCA_964513955.1 uncultured Anaerolineae bacterium
GACAAAAGATAACTTGCTTTTCTGGGAGAAACGACCCTGGATGCTCGGAACATTTCGTGACGTGAAACGAGTTGTTCTTGACCCGGACAAGATAGGGGATTCTCAGTTATTCCGACTCTGGGGATGGGAAGATCTGGTACGATGCGAAGCTGGGGTGATTCCATGAGAGAGCGGGCAAGAATCCAATTTCGCGGTGAAAGCGAGACGTTTGAGACGGCATGGAGGAGAAAACAAGATGACGGACTTACCACCTATCCAGGAGATCGTTGAGCGGGCGATCCGATTTGAAGAAGAGTCGGTGCAGCTCTACGCCAACGCGGCGCTCGCGGCGCGCAATGGCCATGTCAAGGCGCGGCTGGAGGAACTGGCGGCCGAGGAGCGCGGCCACGTGGAAAAGCTGGAGGGCCTGCGCACCACCAACATCCGCTGGGCAATCCGGCGCAGCCGTACCGAACGAGGAACCATCCCTGACCTCAAGCTGGCCGAAACCCTGGCACCGCGGGAGTTGGGGCCGGATGCCGACGCGCAGGATGTCATGGTGGTGGCCATGCAGCGCGAAAAGGCGGCCGCTGAGTTCTACCAGGCTATGTCCAAACTAGTGGACGATCCCCTGGCGCGAGCCTTGTTTGAGATGCTGGCCAGCGAAGAGATGCAGCACAAGTACAACGTGGAAAGCACGTATGAAAAGGCGGTCTACAAAGCCTTTTGATGACAACCAGGAGAGCCTGATACCGATGACAACAAACAACTATCGAGCAAACATCCTCGTGTGCGGAGGCACCGGTTGCACGGCCTCCGGTGCGCACGAATTGGTGGACAACTTACAGGCCGAGATCAACCGCCAGGGTCTGGCGCGTGAGATCGAGGTGGTGCCCACGGGCTGCCGCGGCTTCTGCGCCATGGGCCCGGTGATGATGATCTACCCGGAAGGTATCTTCTACACCCAGGTGCAGGCCGCCGACGTGCCGGAACTGGTGGAAGAGACCCTGCTCAAGGGACGCGTGGTCAAGCGCCTGACCTTTCACGAGCCGAAAGACCAGGCCGCGCTGCCCTTCTACAAGGACATCCCCTTCTACGGTAAGCAGCTGCGCATTGCCCTGCGCAACTGCGGTATGATTGATCCCGACAGCATCGAAGAGTATATCGCGCGCGGCGGCTATGAGGCGCTGGGCAAAGCCATCACCAGCATGAGCCAGGAAGATGTGCTGCGCGAGATGAAGGACAGCGGTCTGCGTGGGCGCGGCGGCGCCGGTTTCCTGGCCGGTCTCAAGTGGGAATTCTGCTACAAGGCGCCCGGCAACGTCAAGTACATCATCTGCAACGCGGATGAGGGCGATCCCGGGGCGTTCATGGATCGTTCGATCCTGGAAGGCGACCCGCACAGCGTGGTCGAAGGCATGATCATCGGCGCGTACGCGATTGGCGCCACGCACGGCTACATCTACTGCCGCGCGGAATATCCACTCGCGGTCAAGCGCCTCCGGCAGGCCATTGCCCAGGCGCATGAGCTGGGTCTGCTGGGCGAGCGCATCCTGGACAGCGATTTCTCCTTCGACATGACCGTGAAAGAGGGCGCGGGCGCGTTCGTCTGCGGCGAGGAGACCGCGCTGATGGCCTCGATCGAGGGACGACGCGGTGAGCCGCGGCCGCGGCCGCCTTTCCCGGCCGTTGCCGGCCTGTGGGGCAAGCCCACCAACATCAACAATGTGGAAACCTGGGCCAACGTGCCGCCCATCATCACCAACGGCGCCAAAGGGGTCGCCAGCATCGGCACCGAGCGCAGCAAGGGCACGAAGGTCTTTGCTT
>CAZEPA010000820.1:0-1806 GCA_964513955.1 uncultured Anaerolineae bacterium
CATGGGTCCACTAACGATAGAGCGCACGGATTCTGCCCCAGGATGACTGCTGGACGGCGACCGGCGCATCGCACTCGAACTCCTGGCTGACATCGAGAGCAAAGCCCAAAACGTCTGATAGGTGCATCCAGTCCCAGTATTGGAGTTGATTCACACCGAAGGCACTTTCGCACCCTGTGACGGTGCTCGCCGCGAGCCTTCCCCACAACGACGGTCCTTCGTTTGCCGCCAGTTGTGCGCCGAACCAATAGACCTCGCCTCCGACCACGGAGAGGTTCACATCTGCCTCATATCGAAACAGCGGATATAGACCCTGCTGGCAACCCACGGAGGTCTCTCCTGCGTTGCCGACAATGATGAACTCCGCTATGGGATATCCATAGTACGGAGGATCGGGTAGACAGTTGGCGCTGTCGTAAAATCGGAGATTGAATCCCGTCGCCACCAAGCCCGCCTCGCAGGGTACCGGGGTCTGATAATAGCCTCCCCACCACCGAACGCGGCCGATAGTCCGGTCGGCCTCGAATGCAAAGTCATTGGCCACTTCGACCTCGAGCCCCCATCCGGGTACGTAATCGGATGCGACTAGATACCCATCCAGATCCGGCGGCTCGCTCCAGCAGACGTCGCGATTAGGAGGCAGAGGTGCGCCGCCTGGGCCGGGTTGGAAGAGCGTTGGTTCGGTCTGTGCAGCTGCCCTACCTACGAAGATTGCGTCGACTTGGAAGAGCCCGAGCAGGGCGAATACCGCAGTGGCTGCCACGATCACTCGGATCCGCATGTGAAGTTCCTCCACGGTCAGGAGCGTGCTAGCCAAAGAACGCCTAACGTGTGCATCACCTGCGCGCAGGGGCCGGCGTGGCCCTGGCAGCCCGAGGAGATGGTCTTGCCTTCTATGCTTCTCTGCCGGGGCCATGACGGCCCGGCGCGTCAGGTGAATGCGGTAGTTGGGCAGCCTACTTCCGATCGATGACACGCTTGCACCTCTCTCGGATACGGTGGTCAGATTCCTGCGCGTCGATAGCTCTCGCTAGGACGAGGGCGGAGTCCCCGGGGATGTGGTACAGGCAGTTGACAATGTCGCAAACATGCCAGGGACGGTCGCGAGAAGCGTCCTTGAGGGTTGAGTCATAGTCGAGAGCTAGAAAGGCAAGTGTCCTTCGGTCCTGAAGGACGGCCAAGGCCTGGTAGTCCTGTGTGCTAAGCGAATGACGGGGCCAAATCTCCTCGGTGATGATGAGGAAGATGTCGTGCCCTGCGACACTTGGTATCCCGTAAGAAGCAAGGAGTGTGGCCGCCTGGTAACGTGGTATGAACCTGTCTGCCGACAGGCTGGTGGTGTCATCGAGCATTGGCGCACAGCCGGCGGCGAGGCGGGTACGGAATGAGGCACGTCGGCACGCAGCAAATCTTGCTACTGCGTTGGGGCCAGCCCAGTGGCCCCAATCGTCCGTGTCGCACCGCAGGCATGAGAAGGCCTCGTAAACGGCGCCTAGCGAGATGTGCGGTGCTCCCGATCCGAGTTGTTCCAGGACCGTGAGGTACCGATCGTCGGACTCGGTGCATTCACCGGAGTAGGCGACCTTAGGCGCAACCAGCGCCACGAGAGCCGCGAGCGCCGCGCACCAGAGCCAAGAACCAGAGCACGCAGATCCACGCACGTTATGCGGCTGTCCAACGTGTGCATCACCTGCGGGCCGAGGCCGGCGTGGCCCTGGCAGCCCGGGGCGATGGTCTTGCCTTCTGTGCGACTCTGCCGGGGCCATGACGGCCCGGCGCGTCAGGTGAATGCGGTAGTTAGATCCT
>CAZEPA010000821.1:0-1798 GCA_964513955.1 uncultured Anaerolineae bacterium
CCAGGCGCTTGCCCGCAACCTTGATGGTGTCGTCCGAACGCCCCAGGATGTACCAGAGGCCGTCCTCGTCAATCGCCGCCCAATCGCCATGCACCCACACGTCCGGGAAGCGCGACCAGTAGGTGTCCAGGTAACGCTGGGGATCGCGCCAAAAGCCGCGCGTCATGCCGATCCAGGGTTGGCGCACGATCAACTCCCCCACCTGGTTGCGTACGGAACGGCCGTGGTCATCTACCACATCGGCCGCCATGCCTGGCACAGGCCCCGTAAACGCACCGGGCTTCAGCGGTCCCAACACATGACCCATCACGATGCCGCCGGAAATTTCGGTGCCGCCGGAGTAATTGATAATCGGTTTGCGTCCCTCCAACACCGTGTTGAAGAACCACAGCCATGACTCCGGGTCCCAGGGAGAACCGGTGGAGCCGGCCAGGCGCAAGGTGGAGAGATCGTGCTGCTGAACCGGCGCCGCGCCATGCGGCCGCAGGGAACGAATCAGCGTGGGTGAGACGCCGAGCGCGGTGACGTCGTGCTGCGCAACCAGCGCCCAGGTGCGATCCACCTCGGGAAAGTCGGGTGCGCCGTCGTAGAGCACCATGGTCGCGCCCAGGAGCAGCGTGCCAAAGACCAGCCACGGCCCCATCATCCAGCCCATATCCGACATCCAGTAGACGGTGTCGTCCTCGTGCACATCCAGACCGAAGGCCATGTCCTGGGCGGCTTTGATGGGGAAGCCGCAGTGCGTGTGCACGGCGCCCTTGGGGCGTCCGGTGGTGCCGGAGGTGTAGATCAGCATGACGACATCTTCCGCGCGGGTGCGTTCCGTCTCGGCCTGCTGCGGCTGGCCGGCGACCACATCAGCCCAATGGTGATCGCGTCCTTCCGTCCACGGAACCGCGCTGTGCGCGCGGTTGACCACGATGACGTGCTGCACGCTCGGCGCGTGCAGGAGCGCCTCATCAGCCACTGGCTTCAGCGGCACGACGCGTCCGCGGCGCAAAAAACCGTCGGCGGTGAACAGCGCCTTGGCCTCGCCGTCAGCCAGGCGGCTGGCGACGGCGCCCGCGCCATAGCCCGAAAAGAGCGGCAGAATGACGCCGCCGATCTTGGCAATCGCCAGCAGGGCAATCACCACTTCGGGGATCATGGGAAGGAAGAGGCCAATCGCATCGCCTTTGCCCAGGCCCAACGCGCGCAGTCCCCCGGCCATGCGGTTGACCTCGCGGTAGAGATCGCCGTAGGTCAGCACGCGCACGTTGCCTTCTTCGCCTTCCCAGCGCAGCGCCGCGCGATTGACGGTGGGGGTGCTCTGCCATTTGTCCAGGCAGTTGTGCACGATATTCATCATGCCGTCCACGCACCACACCGGCCACTGGATGCCGCGGCTGAGATCCACAATCTGGCGGTAGGGCGCGTAGAACTCAATGCCCAATTCGGCCAGCACCGCTTCCCAGAACCAGCCGATGTCGTCGGTCGAGCGCTGGTGTAATGCCTCGAACGAACCTAGACCGTGCCGGTTCATGAACTGCTGCAGCCGGCTGCGCTCGATCACCTCGGCCGATGGCCGCCAGACAATCTCTCCCCCGCCGACAAACGAAAATTCATCCATCATACCGACCTCCGCTCACGGATCTCTGGTCTCTGCACGCTGACTCCGCTCACAAAATCCGCTTCCCCAGCAACGAACAGACCAACTCCACGGCCAGTTCGGCCGTCCGATTGCCGTGATCCAGGATCGGGTTGATTTCAACCACGTCAACGGCTGCCACGCGGCCAGACTCGGCTAACAACTCCATCA
>CAZEPA010000822.1:0-1778 GCA_964513955.1 uncultured Anaerolineae bacterium
CATCTTCCATCTTCCATCTTCCATCTTCCATCTTCCATCTTCCATCTTCCATCTTTAATCCTTCTTCCCTGCCAGTTCGAACACGGCCACCGTCGCCAGCAGGTTGCTCGCCCAGGCGGTTGCCAGCAATCGCTGGCCGCTCAGAAGCTGCGCGCGCAGGATGCGGATTCCCTGGCTGGCGCAGAAGTCCCGGAAATCACGAATCGTCAAGGCGCGGGCGCGCGGCGAGGCCCATGGGAAACCATCGGTCGGCGCTGTGGGCATGCGCCCGGTCAGCAGCAGGTTGACGCGGTAACGCCAGTGGCCCCAGTTCGCGAAGCTGACCAGGCCGCGCTCGCCCACGCGTAGAATTTCAGCCAGCGTGCGCGCGGGATCATCCACGAAGGGCATCGTCTGGCTCAAAACGACGTAATCGAACGCGCGGTCAGGATAGTCAGGCAGGCAAGCCTCCAGGTTGCCCTGGCGCACGCTCAGCCCGCGGCGCACACAGGTCAACACGCCGCTTTCGGACAGCTCCAGCCCACGGCCAATCACCTGGCGCTCTGCTTTGAGAAAGGCGAGCAGGTCGCCGTTGCCGCAGCCAATGTCAAAGACGCGACTGCCAGGCGCGATCAAATCGGCAATCGCGGCCAGGTCCCTGCGCAGCGTAGGGAATTCCGTTGCTTTGCCGGCATTCTGATCTGGATTCTGCGCATAACGTCCCACGTGCAGCGAATCAAGAGACGGTAGATGGATAGCCATGGTGCTCCAATCCTCTTATTCCAGTTCGACGCGGTGCAAAAAATCGCGCAGCAGGTGCGTCATCGTGTCCACTTCCAGCAAGAAAGCATCGTGACCCCAGCTAGACTCGATGTCGCACGAGGTGACGTCTGCGCCCACCTGCGTCAGCGCCCTGACGATCTCTTGCGACTGGTACGAGGGGTAGAGCCAGTCAGACTTGAACGAGACGACCAAAAAATAGACATCCCTGGCGCCGCTGAAGGCATCGGCCAGCGATCGGCTGACGCCGGCCCCGTTGAAGGTCAAATCGAAATAATCCATCGCTTTCGTGACATACAGATAGGTATTGGCATCGAAGCGTCGTGTGAAGGCATCTCCGTTGTGCGCCAGGTAGCTCTCCACGGCAAACTCGGTGGCAAAATCGTAGCCGTAATGCTGGCGCGTTTGCAGGCGCCGACCGAATTTCTGCTGCATGGACTGATCGCTCAGATAGGTGATATGGCCGATCATGCGCGCCAGGGCCAGGCCCGCGTCAGGCCGCGGGCCGTCGTAGTAATCGCCATGACGCCAGGCCGGGTCGCGGTAAATGGCCTGACGCCCCACCTCGCTTAGCGCAATCGTCTGCGGGGATAAGCGCGCGGTGGTCGCCAGGGGAATGCACGCACGAATGCGTTCTGGATAGCTGACGGCCCATTGCAGCGCCTGCATACCGCCCATGGAGCCGCCGGCTACGGCCAGCAGGCGCTCAATGCCCAGGTGATCGAGCAGATGGCGCTGCGCCTCGACCATGTCCTTGATCGTGATGACCGGAAAGTCCAGGCCATAGGGACGCCCAGTCGCCGGATTGATGGACGCCGGCCCAGTGGATCCCATGCAGCCGCCCAAAACGTTGGAGCAGATGACGAACAGGCGATCGGTGTCAAAGGCCTTGCCCGGCCCAATGCAGTCATCCCACCAGCCCAGGCGGCCTTCGGATGTGTCCAAAAGACCGGCCGCGTGTGCGTCGCCGCTCAACGCGTGCAGCACCAGGACCGCATTGGTGTGCGCCGCGTTCAGCG
>CAZEPA010000823.1:0-1770 GCA_964513955.1 uncultured Anaerolineae bacterium
GCGCCGCGGTGGGCGATCCGCTTCGCTGCGCCGCGGCGGCCGGCCGGTGGACGGACGACCCGCCGGCCGATCCCCTTCCTCGCGCCGCGGCGGCCGATCCGCGTCGGCGCGCCGCGGCGGCCGGCCGGCGGACGTGCGACCTGCCGGCTGGTCCCCTCCCTCGCGGCGCGGCGGGCGATCGGCGTCGGCGCGCCGCGGCGGCCGGCTGCCGGACGTGCGACCTGCGGGTTGATCCCCTTCCTCGCCGAATGACGGGCGATCGGCTTCGCTGCGCCGCGGCGGCCGCGCCGGGCGGGGCGTCCTAATCACCAGGGCGCGGCCGCGGCCGCCGTGCTGACCACGCGCAGGCGTCGCCGGGGTGGGTGCGCCGCGACCCACCGGTTTGTCTTGCAGTACGCGGCGCAGGTGTCGCAGCTCAACCAGGGTGGCGTCGCGCCACTCGCCGGGGTTCAAGTGAACCAGGCGCAGCGGGCCTAAGCCCACGCGAATCAAGCGCAGGGTGGGATGGCCGACGATCGCGGTCATATGACGAATCTCGCGTTTGCGGCCTTCACGCAGCACCATGCGCAGCCAGGTGGTGGGCTGAGAGCGGGCGTCGCTCGGCCGCGCCAGGTAAGGCGGTGGGCCGTCAATCATCTCCACTTCGGCCGGCGCTGTTTTGCCTTCGCTCAGCTCGATGCCCTGGCGCAGCTTACGCAGGGCGCTGGGCAGGGGCCGGCCTTCCACGAGAACCAGGTATTCCTTCGGGTGCTCATAGCGCGGGTGCGTGAGCTTGTGCGCCAGGTTGCCATCATTGGTCAACAGCATCAAACCCTCGCTGTCATAATCCAATCGCCCCACCGGATAGAGGCGCTGCGCCACCTTGACCAGGTCGGTCAGGCAAGGGCGACCGTCTGTGCTGTCGGTATCCGAAAGGTAGCCGGCCGGTTTATACAGCAGGATGTAGCGAGGCGACTCAGAACCAGTCAAGGGACGGCCATCGAGCAGGACGACATCCTTGTCGGGATCCACGCGCGTCCCCAATTCAGTGACCACCTTGCCATTGATTTTGACGCGGCCATCCACAATCATCTCTTCGCATGCACGCCGCGAGGCAACGCCCGCATGCGCCATGACTTTTTGCAAACGCTCTTCCATTTGATCCTATCCCCTACTATGCCCTGTCGCCGATCAATACGCGCCCCACATCAACGATTGTGTGCCGAGGTCTTGATTGCCCTGCAAAAAATGAACCACACCGGCGGGCGCGCCGGGCAGGTCGTTGTCATCAGCCAGGCGTTCACGCAGCGGCTGCACCCAGGGGCGCTGCCACGTAGGCAGAAAGGCCATCGGCGCCGGGCCAGTGGCCAGAAAGCGCAGCTCGCCGCTGCGATCGCGCGCGCGATTGAGCGCGTTGTCTGGCGTCGTCAGCGCGATCCAGCCGTAGTACGTGCGGTAATGCGCCAGCAGCGCCTGCGCATCGGCATACCGCTGTGTGCTGCCCAGGATCACAAGGATCGTGCGATGACCATCCTGGTTCACCGACGCCACAAGACATTCACCGGCCTCGTCCGTCGTGCCGGTTTTGACGCCGTCGCCGTGGGCATCAAGCGTCAGCAGGTCGTTCGTATTCGTTAGGGCATGGCCGGCAGCCTCGTATGAAACTGTAGCTACAATGTGCGCGAACAACGGGTACTGCAATGCCGCGCGCGTCAGCGTGTACAGATCGCGGGCGCTGGCATAATGGTCTGGGGCATCCAGGCCGTGTGAATTGGCAAAATGGGTCTGCGT
>CAZEPA010000824.1:0-1760 GCA_964513955.1 uncultured Anaerolineae bacterium
GGACGGCCAGGGCGTTGGGACACGCCTCTGGGTGCGTACGAGTACCGCCATCTTAAGTTGGGACTGTTTTTCGGCTACCGGCTCGACAAAGTCAGCGCAGGCCAGCGCGCCTTTGTGGCTACGCCGGAGAAAGCGTTGTTGGACCTGGCGCATTTGCACCCCGACGGAGACGATCCGGCTTATCTGCAAGAACTACGCTTGCAGAACCTGGAACGGCTCGATATGCAGGCGCTGCAGCGGCTGGCCGAGCAAGCCGGCAGTCCGAAACTGCGCCGTGCGGCCCACCGTGTGACCGAACTGGCCAGGGTCGAGGCAGTGATGTACGAGGAACTATGAAGGCGTACTTGATGGACTTGGTTCGGCAGGCGCCGACACTGTCGCAGGGACGCAATCTGGCGCGCGAATACCTGCAAGCACGCATTTTGGGCGCCATGCAGGGGGCCGGCGCCATGATCCCGCTGGCTTTTCACGGCGGTACAGCGCTGCGCTTCCTCTACGCGGCCATGCGCTTCTCGGAGGACCTGGATTTTGCCCTCGAGGGGGCCCGCGAGCCGTATGACTTCCGGGCCTATCTACGGACCATTCAGGCCGAGTTCGCCGTGGAGGGCTACACTGCCACCCTCAAAGTCAGCGACCAGAGGACAGTGCACAGCGCGTTCGTCCGATTTGTCGGATTGCCCTACGAGCTGGAGTTATCACCCCATCGAGATGAGGTGCTTGCGGTCAAGATCGAGGTCGATACGAATCCGCCGGCTGGCGCCGTGCTGGCCACGACCCTGGTTCGGCGCCACGTCATCCTGCAGCTCCACCATTATGATCGCGCATCCATGCTTGCCGGCAAGCTGCATGCGGTGCTGCAGCGACCTTACACCAAAGGCCGAGATCTGTACGACCTGTTGTGGTATCTCAGCGACCGGAATTGGCCCCCACCTAACCTGGTCTTGCTCAACAACGCGCTGCGCCAAACAGGCTGGACCGGCCCTGAAGTGAACGAAGAGAACTGGCGGCGTGTGCTGGCCGATCGACTACAACGGCTCAACTGGGCTCGCGTGGCGGATGACGTGCGTCCTCTGCTCGAGCCAGGCGTCGATCCCAACCTGTTGACGCTGGAGAACCTCCTGCGGGTTCTTGGCAGCGGAGTCTGATGTTTCGCGTTGCAACCTCAAAGTGCATGGGGGCACCGAAGCCCGCGCCGCTGGAGTTCGGCGCCGCGCCCTGCCCCACGGGCGATTTTCGTTTTCCGGACACCCAAATGGAGCGGGCCCACCGGGCGGCGCTCAAGGCTGGCGGAAGGTTGCCAACCTTCCAAAAGTTGGCAACCTTGCAGGTCGTGCGCGTGCGCCGGCCCGAGGCGGCCTGGCTGCGCGAGGTGCTGGGCGGGCGTTACAGCTACGACCAGCTGATGGTGTTGGTGGCCGAACTGCGCGTGGAGTTGCTCCAGGCCGAAGCAGGCAGCGCGCTGCCTGCTGAGCCGGATGCCATGGCGGTGGAGGCGTTGGTGGTCGATTTGCAGCGGCGGGCGTTGGGCGATTCGCGGTTCGATTGGGGCGAGGGGAGATAGGCTCGAGCGACTATTACAGCCTCGCGGCTTCAAGCCGTCGTTCCATGTGTCTGCCTCCGCGCTTCCAGCCGGCGCACCGCATCGTAGTAACGATCCAGGGCGGCGAGTTTCTCCCGGCGCTGGTAGGCGCTCGGCTCCGGCGCCAGGCGCCAGCAGAACTCGACCAGGTCGGCATACTGTCGCCACGCCTCCGCCGGAG
>CAZEPA010000825.1:0-1760 GCA_964513955.1 uncultured Anaerolineae bacterium
CGACACCTGGCAGCGCGCGGTGCTCGGCGTGGCGTGCGTGTCAGCCAGCAGCGACTACGCGCATGGGCTGCTGCAGGCCGTCGCGAACGCTGTCGAGCGCTGGCGCCTTGACTGCGAAGTGGTAGATTACGACATTGAATTGCTGACGTGAGACCACTGCGGACGAGACGCCGGTGCTCCCATAACCTGACGCTCTTCCTCCTCTACATTGCGAAACAGCAAAAAAACTGCTATAATAGGCCGCTCGAGGAATAACAAACCGCCTCGGTCATGTTACCGGGTGCGGTTTTTGCGTGTAAGATGGGAGCAATACCTTGACCGACGAACTGGGGGGACTTCAACCGGGCGCCAACGGAATGGATCAACAAGCCGGCATTAACGGGACTGATCTGCAAGCCGGCGCCAATGGGGTTGATCTGCAAATCGGAAAAATCCAGCCCATTGACATAGACGTCGAGATGCGCAGCGCGTATCTGGACTATGCGATGAGTGTGATTGTCGCGCGCGCGCTGCCTGACGCGCGCGACGGTCTCAAGCCGGTGCACCGGCGTATCCTATACGCCATGCACGATATGGGCATTCGTCCCGGCACCCCATACAAGAAGAGCGCGCGCATCGTCGGTGAAGTGCTCGGTAAGTACCATCCGCATGGCGACGCGGCGGTCTATGATTCGATGGTGCGCCTGGCGCAGGATTTCTCCATGCGCTATCTGTTGATTGACGGCCAGGGTAACTTTGGATCCATTGACGGCGACAGCCCGGCCGCCATGCGTTACACCGAAGCTCGCCTGGCTCGCATCTCAGACCTCATGCTCGGTGACATTGACAAGGACACCGTAGATTGGGGGCCAAACTTCGACGACTCGCTGGAGGAGCCGATTGTACTGCCAGCCCAGTTGCCCAATCTGCTGCTCAACGGCTCGTCTGGTATCGCTGTCGGCATGGCAACCAATATCCCGCCGCACAATCTGCGTGAACTGGCCGATGTCATCGCCTATCTGATTGACCACTGGGGCCGCCTGGACGAGGTGACCGTGGAAGATTTGATGGAGCTCATCAGTGGGCCAGACTTTCCCACCGGCGGTCTGATTATGGGATCAGAGGGCATCCGGAGCGCCTATGCTACCGGTAAAGGCCGCATCATCATGCGCGGCGTTGCCTCGATCGAAGACACGAAGGGCGGGCGTTTCCGCATCATCGTCACCGAAATTCCGTTCCAATTGAACAAGACCACCCTCCTCGAGCGCATTGCCCAGCTGGTGCGCGATGAGCGGCTGGATCAAATCAGCGACTTACGCGATGAGTCTGACCGCGAGGGCATGCGCATCGTCATCGAGTTGAAACGCAGCGCCTCGCCGCGCAAAGTGCTCAGCCAACTCTATAAACTAACACCTCTGCAAAGCACGTTTGGGGTCAACCTGCTGGCCCTGGTGGAAGGCGAGCCGCGCCTGCTTTCGCTGCGCCGCGCGCTCCAGATTTATGTGGAGCACCGCCAGGAGGTGCTCACCCGACGTACGCGCTTCGAACTGCGCAAGGCTGAAGAACGCGCGCACATCTTGGAAGGGCTGCGCATTGCCCTTCAATTCCTGGATGAGGTGATTGCGCTCATACGTGCCTCGAAAAGTGTGGACGACGCCCGCACAGGCTTGATAACGCGCTTCAGCCTGAGCGAACTGCAGGCGCAGGCCATTCTCGATATGCAGCTGCGCCGCCTGGCGGCCCTCGAACGCGCCAAGATCGAAGCCGAGTACCAAGAGCTG
>CAZEPA010000826.1:0-1750 GCA_964513955.1 uncultured Anaerolineae bacterium
GGGAACGATCATACCAACGAAAACAACCCTCGTCTGTCAGGGGGTACCCAATGGGGGGCAGACCGCAACCCGGTCGAACCAGTTTTGCGCCCGCCTGCGACTTCAAGCGCAGGCATGGTTTTGCCATCCTCACGCGCCCGCGCGATACTTGGCTTGTCCCGGCCACGGCCGGTGATCATTCTGCGGAGGCCGCCTCATGCTCGACAGCCTGAAGATACTCCTCATCGGTTCGCCGATTCCTACCAAACAGCTCGCCGAAACACGCTTGAACAAGGTGCGCGCCCTGGCATCCTTCTCCCCTGGCGCGCTCTCGTCCATTGCTTACGCCAATCAAGAAATCTACCTGGCCCTGATCGTCGCGGGCAGCGTCGGCCTCAGCCAGGCATGGCCCATCAGCCTGGCCATCACCGCGCTCCTGCTGATCGTCGCGCTTTCGTACTACCAGACCATCCACGGCTACCCGTCGGGCGGCGGTTCCTATATGGTGGCGCGCGAAAACCTGGGCGCCTTGCCCGGCCTGCTGGCCGCTTCGGCGCTGCTCGTGGACTACATCCTCACCGCCGCGGTCAGCCTGACTGCCGGCCTGGAAGCGATCGCCTCGGCCGCGCCCGCCCTTTGGCCGTACCGCGTGCCGGCCGCGCTGCTCATCCTGGGCATCATCACGTTGATCAATCAGCGCGGCGTGCGTGAGACCGGCGCCTTGATGGCGATCCCGGTCTATCTGTTCTTGCTCTGCTACTTTCCGATGCTGGCTTTTGGCGCCTGGCGCGTGGTGCACGAAGGCCCGGTCGCCCTGGCCGTCACCGCCCCGCCGGCCCTGCAACCGCTGACCTGGCTCTTGCTGCTGCGTGCGTTCGCCACCGGTTGCACGGCGATGACCGGCATCGAGGCGGTCAGTAATGGGGTGCCGGTGTTTCGCGCGCCCGCGGCCAGGAACGCCGGCCGCACCCTCTTGGTGATGGCGGTGTTGATGAGCGCCCTGTTCGCCGCCAGCATCTGGATCACGCAGGCGCTGGCCGTGGTCAGCGGCCCGCAGGAAACCATCCTCTCGGCCCTGGCGCGGCGCATCCTCGGCGCCGGGCCGGCCTACTGGGTCATCCAGATCAGCACGCTGTTGATCCTCGCCGTGGCGGCCAACACCAGCTTCGCCGGCTTTCCGCAGCTGGCCGCGCTCTTAGCTCGCGACAGTTTCCTGCCCCGCCAGCTGGCAAGCCTGGGCGACCGCCTGGTATTTGTCAATGGCATCCTGTGGCTGGCGCTGGTCACTGCCGCGCTGATCATCCTTGCGCGCGGCGACAGCCACGCCCTGATTCCACTGTTTGCCGTTGGCGCCTTCCTGGCTTACACCCTTTCGCAAATCGGCATGGTGCGGCACTGGCTGCGGGTGCGCGGCGGCGGTTGGCAGTTCAAGGCCGCGATCAACGGCCTGGGCGCGGCGGCGACCGGACTGACGCTGCTGGTGGTTCTGCTGGAGAAGTTTCGCGACGGCGCCTGGTTGATCGTCATCGCCATCCCGGCCTTCACGATCGCCTTTCTCCAAATTCGCCGCCACTATCGCACAGTCGCCAGCCAGCTCTCGCTGCGCGGCCTGCCGCCCTCGCTAAAACCATTTCCCGCGCCGCGCGTCGTCGTGCCCATTTCCGGCATTCATCGCGGCATCGTGGATGCCATTGCCTTTGCGCGTACGATCGCGCAGTGTTTTTGGCAAAATAAAGTAAGGCCACCTGGCAAAGGAATGGCAGTCTAAAAC
>CAZEPA010000827.1:0-1747 GCA_964513955.1 uncultured Anaerolineae bacterium
GTCCATCATGTCGGTCTTGTTCAGATACACCACGATCGACGGCACTTCCACCTGCCGCGCCAGCAGCACGTGCTCGCGCGTCTGCGGCATCGGCCCGTCCGGCGCTGCCACAACCAAAATCGCGCCGTCCACCTGCGCCGCGCCCGTGATCATGTTCTTGATGTAGTCACGGTGACCCGGCATATCCACGTGCGCGTAGTGACGGTTGTCCGTCTGGTACTCGACGTGCGCAATGTTGATCGTGATGCCGCGCGCTTTCTCTTCCGGCGCGTTGTCAATTGAGTCATACGCGCGGTAGTCGGCCATGCCGCGCATCGCACACCACTTCGTGATCGCCGCTGTCAATGTCGTCTTCCCATGGTCGATGTGACCCATGGTCCCAATGTTCAGATGCGGCTTGCTGCGGTCAAATTTCTGCTTCGCCATTTTTTCTCTCCTTGAGTCCTCGCTAGTACAGAAGGGTCTCATTTATATCGGCAAAAAGAGCCCTCAATGGGAGTTGAACCCATGACCTCGCCCTTACCAAGGGCGCGCTCTACCAACTGAGCTATGAGGGCTTGCCGTTCTTCCAGACGCACCCCGCTGGTACGGGTGGGCCTTCATTCGACAGAAGGCCAGGTGGGCGGTGAAGGATTCGAACCTCCGAAGGAGTGTCTCCAACTGATTTACAGTCAGTCCCCGTTGGCCACTTGGGTAACCGCCCCAATCGATCGAACCGTTGCCGGTTCGCAAGCGCGCTGCTCCTTGAAAGACCAGGGCGCTCGCCAACCTGTAACTGAGCCGACGATGGGAATCGAACCCATAACCTACCACTTACAAGCCGGATGAGTCAATGGAACAAGCGTTAACATCACGCCGCGGCGTTTAGCGGCTGGCGCATTCGCGCAGCAACGCCGCGCGCTCATCGGGCGTTAAAAAGGCCGACTCCAGCGCGTTGCGCTGCGCCTGGCGGATCATGGCTTCATCCAGCCCGGCGGCCGGCGCGGCCACCTCATATTCATGCCGCAGGGTGATGCCGCTGATCCCGGGATCGTCGCTGTTCAGGCTGGCGCGCAGCCCGCGCTGTAAAAACAGCCGCAGTGGGTGGCTGGCGTAACTTTCGACGGTGGTGGTTTGCACGTTGCTGGTCAGGTTCACCTCAATGCCGATCTGCTTTTCGGCTAGCCAATCCATCAGCGCCGGGTCTTCCGGCGCGCGCACGGCGTGCCCAATGCGCTCGGCGCCCAGGCCGTTCAATGCCTGCCAGATACTGCGCGGACCGTCCGCTTCGCCGGCATGCACGGTGACGTGCCAGCCGGCCTCTCGCGCGCGTTTGAAGTGCGGCACGAACCACTCGCCAGGGTAATGCGCTTCGTCGCCCGCCAGGTCCAGCCCGCGGATGCGTTCACGCTGGCTGAGCAGCGCATCCAACTCGCGCCAGGCTAGCTCCGGCCCGTAGGTGCGGCTGAGAATGCCGATCAGCCCGCAGCGCACGCCAAAATCGCGGCTGCCGGCCGCCACGCCGTCGGCCACGGCCTCCACCACCCCGGCCGGGTCCAGCCCGTGCGGCTCGGCCATGAACAGCGGGCTGAAGCGCAGCTCGATGTAGTCGATGCCTTCCTTTTGCGCGTCCTCCACGCTTTCATAAGCCACGCGCCGGCAGGCGTCGTAATTGACCAGCACGCCGGTCATCCATTCAAAGCGCGCGATGAAGGCCATAATGCCGGGCTGCGGTTCCAGCACCTGCACAAACGGGCGCAGGCCCTCG
>CAZEPA010000828.1:0-1745 GCA_964513955.1 uncultured Anaerolineae bacterium
GGAAGCCAGGTCCGGCGGGACGCCCAGCGCATCCCGCCGGACAAACCATAACTTATCCGGAGCATCCATGAACACAATCTCACCGCAGCGCTCGAAGCGCCATCACCAGCGATATCAAGAGATCGCTGAGGTCCTCCTGCGACACGGTTTTGGTTATCTCTTCAAGAACCTCGGACCCGATTGGGCGCCGCGACGATCTTCTCAGCACGCCGACCAACCTGCTTCGCCAGTAACTGAGCAGGAGCTGCCAGCGCATTTCAGACAGGCGCTGGAAGAGCTGGGGCCGACTTTCGTGAAGTTGGGTCAGGTTCTATCGACACGACCCGACTTGCTGCCCCCCGCCTACATCGCCGAACTGAGCAAGCTGCAAGATGCCGTGCCGCCCGTGCCATGGGAAGCCATCCGCGACGCGATCACTCAAGAGCTGGGACGCCCACCGGAAGAGGTGTTTGCGTCGATCGACCCCGAGCCACTCGGAGCAGCCTCTTTGGGCCAGGTGCATGCTGCCACCCTGACCGATGGCACTGAGGTGGTCATCAAGGTGCAGCGGCCCAACATCCAGCCAACGATTGCGACTGACCTCGAAATCCTGCAGGCGCTGGCACCGGCCGCCCAACGGACGCCCGAGGGGCAGATTCACGACTTCGTCGCCGAAGCCGACGATTTTGCCTACACGCTGAATAACGAGCTGGACTATCGCCTGGAAGGGCGGAACGCAGATCGCTTCCGGGCCAACTTCGCCAATGAGCCGCTCCTCCATGTGCCACACGTGTACTGGGAATACACCACTGCGCGCATGATGGTGCTCGAGCGTATCCGTGGCGTCAAGGTCGACGACGTTGCGGCCGTGGAAGCGGCCGGCTACGATCGCCACCAGGTAGCCACCAACGCCGCGCGCATGGTCGTCAAGGAAGTTCTGGAGGATGGCTTTTTTCACGCCGATGTGCACCCCGGCAACTTCGTGGTCATGCCGGGCGAAGTGATCGGTGTCATGGATTTCGGCCGGATGGGATACCTGAGCGAGCGCGACCGCTATGATGCGATCGCTTTTTACGTCGCCGTGATGTCGATGGACCCCGATAGCATTGTCGACCAGCTCGTCCGCATGGGGGCTGCTGGCGGCGAGGTGGACCGCAAGGCGCTGTCGCGGGATATCGAGCGCGTGCTGTACAAGTATTACAGCGTATCGCTGGGTGACATCCGTATCCAGGGGATGGCCGATGTGGCCATGCCGATTGTCCACCGCTATCATCTGCGCCTGCCGTCCAATTTCGTTCTGCTGCTGCAGACGTTGGGCATGATTCAAGGGATTGCCCTGACCCTGGACCCCGGTTTTGATGTGTGGGCATTTTCCGAGCCCTACATGCGTCGAATTACCCGGCGCCTGGCGCGACCGCGGCGCGGCCGGGGTCAAAACCTGCTTCGACAGGGCAGGGAGTGGAGCGACCTGGTCACCAATCTGCCGCGCATCGGGAACCGTCTGCTCGAGCAGGCCGAGCGCGGCGATCTGCTTCAGATCGGTCTGAAAGACAGCGGCCCCCTCATGAAGCAGATGGAACGCCTGACGACCCGGCTGGCATTGAGCCTGCTGCTGGCCGCACTCACCATCAGCCTGGCTTTGGTTGTGCCGGCAGCGACGGCCGGCAGCCCGCTGCAGTCATTGGTGACCATTGGCTTTGCCCTGGCGGTTGCATTGATCGTCTGGCTGTTCGTTTCGATCCTGACAGGTTCGCGCTGAAAGACAC
>CAZEPA010000829.1:0-1738 GCA_964513955.1 uncultured Anaerolineae bacterium
AGCGGGCCAGCTTGTTTGGCTGACAGGTGAAATTTTACCACAGAGGCGCGGTTTCCGGCAAATTTCTACCCGCGTTTGCTACGCCACCTGCACCGTGAGGAAGTCCCACAGCGCAGCGTTGAACGCGGCCGGCGCTTCCAGGCTGGCAAGGTGACCGGCATCCTCCAGAATCGCTAGACGGGCGCCGGGGACGGTGCGCGCCATCGCTTCTGATTCGCTCACGGGAATCAACTTGTCATCCGCGCCCGTGAGCACCTGCACGGGCAGGAAGAGCGATTCCAGTACGTCCTGGCTGTCGCGGCGGCCGGCCATGCCGAGCTGCGCGTGGGCCAGCGCTTCGACCGCGGTCGCGGCCATCCACCCGTGCACCTGGGCCGCAAGCGCCGGCTGACCCTTCAGCGTGACCGGCGAGAGGAGTTTGGGCAGCATATCGTCGGCGATGGCCTGGCTGCCCTGCTGCCTGGCCATCGCCGCGGCCGCCTGGCGATTGGCCTTGCCTTCGGCGCTGTCCCCACCCGGCCGCGTGTTGACCAGGATCAGCCCGCGCAGCATCTCAGGATACTGGCGTGCAAACGCCAGCGCGACATAGCCGCCCATCGAATGACCGCCGACGACGGCGGTGCGCACGCCGCGGGCTTGCAGCAGCGCATGCACATCATCGGCCAGCATCTCCATCGTATACGGCCCCGCGGTCACCTGCGACTCGCCAAAGCCGCGCAGGTCAGGCGTGATAACCCGAAAGCGCGACCGTAAGGCCTCCACCTGCGGCGCCCACATGGCGCGCTGCAAGGGGTAGCCGTGGATCAGCACCACCGCCAATCCTTCACCCTGGTCCTCGAACGCCATCTCAAAACCATTGATCATTGTTTGCATAATGAAACCTGTTTTCTCCCTTCTCGCGGTATCAATCATCGTGCGCTCTGCACTTTGCACTTTGCACTTTGCACTGCGCTCTGTCCTTTTGCTTTCCGCCCCAATGTGCGCTACACTCGCGCCCATGCCATTCCATCCACAACCAATCGTCTACTTGATTCGCCACGCCACGCCCGATTGGGCCGATCGTACGCTGCCATATGACATCCCCCCTGGCCCTTCGCTGACCGCTCAGGGCCGCCAGGAGGCGGAGCTGCTGGCCGCGCACATGGCCGGGGCTGGCATCGGCCGCCTGTTCTCCTCGGAGATGGCCCGCGCGCACCAGACCGCGGAAATCTTGGGGCGGCGGCTGTCGCTGCCGGTTGAAATAGACCCCGGGTTGATCGAAATTCCGCGCGGTGAGAGCCGTGAAGCCCTGGAGCAGCGCGTGCTGGCCTTTTGGCAGCGCCGCGTGCTGGATGCGGCGCCTGCCGGGCCGATTGCGCTCGTCTCCCATGGCGGCCCCATCGAGGCGCTGCTGCGCGCCGTGGTTGAACCCCCTCTCGATCTGCTGCCGTACAAGCAGCGTTTTGACCGCCAGAATCCCCTGCCGCCGGCCGGAGTTTGGGAACTCACACGGCGGCAGGATGATTCCTGGCAGGCGACGCTCCTCTTTCATCCCCTGGCAATTGAGCAGGTCAAGCTGTAGTCCGCGCACCAGGATCTATGCCTCAGCCAGCGCCGGCTGAGGATCATGTTCGGCCAGGGCCAGCACGATCACGGCCAGGATGCCGCCGACCAGCGCGAGGATGAACATGGTTGGATCGCCTGCGGCGTCAATCGCCCATCCGCCGAGTAAGGGCGCGATCACGCCCGCGGGCGCGGT
>CAZEPA010000830.1:0-1735 GCA_964513955.1 uncultured Anaerolineae bacterium
GCGACCCAAACTCACTGACTCCCGCCGGAAACAACACAACCCGCTTCCGAATCAGATCAATCGTCCCCGGATACGGCACAAACGTCGTATCACCCACATCCACCGTCGCCTGCATAGCAATCTTGCCATCCGCCTGACGCACCGCATACGCACACGTCACCGATCCAGCCTCATCCCACGTCACGCATTGCTCGAACACAACCTGCCCCACTACCCCACCCGCGCTGGTCACATACTGACTGGGAGAGGGTTGCTCTTTAGCCTCCTCCTCGTCCGTCGCCCGCATCAGCCGCTTGAAGTGGCTGATCTTCACCCCCAACGCCTGCGCAATCTCCTCCCCCATATCCGCCTGCGTCAGTTCATCGAGCGTGTGGAAGGCAGTCCCCAAGCGCCGAATAGCCGCCTGGCGCTCCTCACCCCGCTGCGTATTACTATGGCCGGCCAGCGCGATGATCGCCGGCATCCCCGCATCCAGGCAGGCCATCATACGCGTCGGCCCGTCTTCGGCGCGTAACAGCTCATTCGCGTCCTTCATCCCCATCGGCCACTTGACAAGTGCCGTCAACGGCCCATGCCCCAATGCCATTTCCAGATTGCCCGCCTGGCCCGAGCGGTCATTGTCCAACGCCACATGCGTGACCCCAGGCGTCGCCTGCCCCTTCACCCCACACAACGCCGTCGCCCGCACCCCCACCTGCGCCAGGCTGATCGCGTCAGCCTGGCCCTCCACCAGCACATGAATCTCGCGCGTCGCCGGCCCCACCGGCCACGCCTCGAACACCTGCCGTGGCCCGGCCAGCTCCAACGGCAAATTGTAATGGCGTTTCCCCTCCACACTGCGCGCTGAAAGATACACAACCCGCCCGCCGCGCATATGCGGATAAACCAAATAATCTTCCGGGATACTCAACACCGCGCGTGCCGTCGGCTCCTCCAACACCCCCGCATCACGCAACACCCCCGCCAACGGCGTCTGCTCCGCCTGGCGCGTCGAGTATCCCAGCCTAAAAGCCTCCATCGTCTCAACAGACCACCCGCGCCGCCCGCAATACTCACGCGCGCGCGGCGCCCTGGCCGCCGCCGCAAAGTAAGCCGCCGCCAGCCCAAAAACCTGCTCGCGCTTGCGCTGCGCATCCACGGCCTGCCGCTGCTCGGCCGACAACGGCGCCAGTTCCACGCGCGCCTTCCCCGCCAAAGCCTCCAAAGCCTCCCGAAAGTTGCAGCGTTGTATCAGCTGATACCAATCAAAAATGTCGCCCCCCAGCCCACGGCTGAACCAATACCACGACTGCGTTTTCGGCCACAGCTTCAGCGAATCATGCTCATGCGTCGTCCACACCGCAGCCCCGCTCTTGACCACGGTAAACGTCTCCCCAACCAAATCAACAATAGACAACGTATCCTTGATAAGTGCCACAGAATCTGTCATATCTCGGCCTTTCTGCCTACCTCGTTGCCCCAGAATCTCCCACAGGCTCGGGCGGCTGGCCGCCGGCGCTGGCCTGGCGCGCACGAATGTGCAGCATCTCATGCAACGCATTATTCTGCTCACCTAACTCAAACGTAAGCTCCAACAACAAATTCAACACCTGCGCCTGGTTCAAATTCCCTCGCATCATCTGCCCCACGATCTGCCGGCACCGATTGTTCGCCTGCCGTGCTCGTTGCACATGCTGCCGATCCAAATAGCCGCCCGGCACAGGATCAGTTGTCATAGCCTTCCCCTTTACCGCCC
>CAZEPA010000831.1:0-1733 GCA_964513955.1 uncultured Anaerolineae bacterium
GGCTGTTGGCGTTGGCCAGGTCAACGGCGACCAGGGCGCCTTTGAGCAGGCGTGGCCCGCGTGGTGAAGTGGGCATGGTGTAGGCTCCCGATCAACTAGGTGGCAGCATATGGTAGATAAAATCAATGCCGCGGTGTTTTCTGTGAAACGAAATCCCGCCGCTGAAGCTGTCCGAAAATTGCCACGTCGTACCGGCGACACGCCGGCGCAGCTCGTTGACGACGCTGTCTGGCACCCGTCTGGACCCAGTCCTGGAGCCGGGCTGCGCCGATCCCCACCAGGCGCCCCGGTTCGTCTTGGTGCCGTCCCAACGTTGATATTGGCTGTTCATGTCTGCGAACACTGCATCACATTCGGCGCTCCAGGCGACGGCGGCGGCAGCAGCACGGCGGGCAGCGGCCTGGGCGGCTTCATAGGCTTCACGTTCTTCTGCGCGCTGCGTGGCTTCGATGCGCGCCTGGCGGTAGGTCGTGAAGGTCTGCCAGGGTCCATAACCATCTCCGTCGTGCCATTCTTTGAATGCTTGGAAGTGCGCCTTCGCCTGGTCTGGCTCATCGGTGACCTGGGCTGACAGGGCGGTGATCTTTCTGCTCAGCGTTTCGAGATGTTCCTGCTCGCTGCCCAACAACCGGGGGCTCTCGCGCCGGATGGCGTAGATCTCCTGGCGCAGCGCTTCGAGATCGGCTTTCAGCTTAGCCACAGGGTCCGCCGGCGCCTCGTCGCCATCGCCATCTTCGCGCTGCACGCGCGTTCCCGCGCCGCCCTGCTGCACGACGTGGGTCAGCTCATGCGCCAGCAGCCGCTGTCCGCTGTCGTTTTGCGGCGCATAGGCGCCCTGGCGGAAATAGATATCGCGTCCGGTCGTGAAGGCACGCGCACTCAGCTGGCGGTTGAGCTGATCGGCCTGAGCATCGGTGTGCACGGTGACCTGACTGAAGTCAGCGCCAAAACGAGGCTCCATAAAGGCACGCGCATCGGCCGCCAGCGGACTGCCGCGCCCGCGGCTGGCGCCAATGCGCTCTTCGACGTCGGCGCCTGCCGCAAAACCGGCGCCGCCACTGGACCGCTGCACGATGTCTTCTTCGTCCTGTTCGGGTAGGCGCGGGAGCGTTTCTTCTTCTTCCTCGGCGCCAGTCATGCGCTGTACCGATTCCTCGTTTTGATCGCTGTCCGGCAGCCGCTGCAGCAGCGGCGTAATGCCCGCGGCCAGCGGTTTCATCTGGATCTGATCCTCATCCGCAGTCATGCGCATGACCTGCCCAGCGACGCGGTCGGCCTCCTGTTCGTACGTGTCATCGGGCGCACCAACCGTCAGTTTGGCCTGGATGGCCGGCCCGGGGGTCGTGGCAATGGTGACCTGCCCCAACTGGTGACCCAACTGAGCGGCCTGGCTCAGCTGCTGTTCCATCTCCAACGCCACAGGTGGTTCAACCTGGGATGCCTGGATGGGGTCTGGCAATTTGGTTGTCTGGACGGCCATCGTGGGCCGGGCGATTCTTTGGTGTCGCGTGGTTTCCATCATCCCTCGCCTGGCAGTCTATCTGCGCCGCTGTTATACATTGGCTTCCGGATTGGCGCCGGCCGGATAGGCAATCGTGGGTTCACCCACGGCCGTGAAACCGGTAAAGATCGTGCCACCCACGGTAATGCGGGCGCCGTTGTTGGCGATGGCCTGGGCTTTTTGCGCGGCCGTGGCCTGGTCGTTCCACAAATCCTTGAACTGTTGTTTGGCG
>CAZEPA010000832.1:0-1733 GCA_964513955.1 uncultured Anaerolineae bacterium
CCTCATTCACGCCCCACGGGGGGGCCCGAACGTGGCTAAGCCCTGGAGAGAGGGTCACTTCTGGTAATTGGTTTTGTCATTTTCTATGTCGATACATGGTCATTTGGCCCACCACGAAGCAACGATCGATGCCAGGCCCGGCTTCCGCGCCAACCATGGCCGAGGTCGCATTTTGAGACCAAACTGAGACCGAACCGAGACCAAACTGAGACCCAAAAACCCATTGACTTTGCTACCAGCACCGGTTATAATTGCCTCACGAGGCATAGAACAGATGAGCGATCCCTTCAGGCAGAGCACGCGCTGACTGGGGGATTCTCCGCTGCTTGCTCCGCACGAGGTGGAGAACAGGCAAGGACGTGGCAGATGAAGATCATCCGCGGGTTTAAGACTGAGCTGGACCTGAACAACAAGCAGAGAACCGCGTGTCTGAGGCATGCTGGTGCAGCACGCTTCGCCTACAACTTCGCCCTGCAGCGCAAGGAGGAGGCGCGCCGGGCGGGGAAGAAGATCCCAACGGCGATCGAACTGCACCGTGAGCTGAACCTGCTGAAGCAGAGCGAGCTCCCTTGGATGTACGAGGTGTCCAAGTCAGCGCCCCAGGAGGCGTTGCGTGATGCGGATCGAGCTTACGAGAACCACTACCGCCGGGTACAGGCCAGGAAGGCGGGCACACTCAAGGGCAAGGTCGGCTACCCGCGTTTCAAGTCGCGTAAGCGGAAGGTCGGCAGCTTCCGGCTCACCGGCACGATCCGCGTGTTCGAGCGGCACATCCAGCTGCCGCGCCTGGGCCGGCTGCGCCTGCACGAGCGGGGTTACCTGCCCCTGATTTCGACTTCGCACAAATCGGGGGATGCCCACATCTTGAGTGCTACCGTGTCAGAACATGCCGGGCGCTGGTACGTGTCGGTGCAGGTCGAGATGGGGGTGCCCGACCCAGCACCAGCAACCGGTCCGGTGGTTGGCGTCGATCTGGGGATTCGCACGCTGGCGACCTGCTCGGACGGCCGCACCTTCGCCAACCCGCGGGCGCTGGAACATGCCCAGAAGTCACTGGCGAGGGCACAGCGCACCCTGGCACGACGCAAGAAGGGCAGCAAGAACCGCGAGAAGGCAAGGCGCAAGGTGGCACGGCTGCATGCCCGTGTCACTAACCTGCGTCGCGATGCGCTGCACCAGGCGACGGCGAGGATCGTGGCGAGAACCAAGCCCGCATCCGAGCGGCCGGCCGTGGTCGTGCTGGAAGACCTGAACGTGACCGGCATGGTCAAGAACCGGCACCTGGCACGGGCAATTAGCGATGTGGGAATGAGTGAGTTCCGCCGGCAGGTGATGTACAAGGCTGCCTGGGCGGGGGTGCGCGTGCTGATTGCGCTGCGCTTCTTTCCCTCTAGCAAACGCTGCTCGGTGTGTCACCACCACAAGGACACGTTGCGCCTGTCGGAGGTGGTCTACGTCTGTGAGGCGTGCGGGATGGTCATGGATCGTGACCTCAATGCCGCCCGCAATCTCGAACAGTTGGTGCTGAGCTCGGCTTAGCATTGAATGTCTACCGCAAGTTGGGCGGGAAGTTACGCCTGTGGAGAGAGTGTAAGCCCTGGGCAACCAGGCAGTTCTCGGTGAAGCAGGAACCAGATGCCAGATGTCGCCTGCGACAAATGGGTAAATTCTGGATAACGGTTGGACAGGCTTTTGGCTGTTATGACCCGGTTACGTATTGGTTACGAAAAAAC
>CAZEPA010000833.1:0-1728 GCA_964513955.1 uncultured Anaerolineae bacterium
AACATTAGTGGCGAAGTAGTCGGGCAAGTTGAATTGCGCGACGACATCTTTGCGGTGCCAGTGAATCGTTCTGCGATGCACCAGGCGTTGGTGCGCCAGCTTGCTAATGCCCATTTGGGCACGCATGACACCAAGACGCGTTCAGAAGTCAGCGGCGGCGGCAAAAAGCCGTGGCGCCAGAAGGGCACCGGACGCGCTCGCCAGGGGAGCACGCGCGCGCCGCATTGGCGGCATGGCGGCGTTGCCTTTGGGCCGACGCCGCGTGCCTATACGCAAGACATGCCGCGCAAGATGCGGCGCCTGGCGATGCGGTCGGCTCTGTCGGTCAAGGCCGCAGACCAGCAGATTGTGGTTGTCGAAAGTTTTGCCCTGGAGACGCCCAAGACGAAGGCCATCGTGCAGTTCCTAAACAAGGTTGAAGTCAAGCGGAGCGCCCTCATTTTGCTGTCTGAACGCAATGAGACCATGGAGCTGTCGGCGCGCAACCTTCCCAACGTGAAGACGCTGCGCGCGGGCTATCTCAACGTGCGCGACCTGCTTGGTTACGAAACCCTGGTGGTGCCGTTGGCGGCGCTTGAGCAGATCGAATCCTTCCTGGCGGACTGAGTCGGAGGAAATGAGCTATGCATATCTATGAAGTTCTCAAGCGGCCGTTGATCACGGAAAAAACGATGGCTCAGCGTGAATTGGCGAACCAATACGCGTTCGAGGTGGATCGTCGCGCCAATCGCCATCAGGTGAAAGAGGCGGTGGAAGCGGTCTTTCCCAACGTGAACGTTTTGGACGTGCGCGTCACCAATATGCCGCCCAAGCACAAGCGGGCCTTCCGGCGGCAGGTCGTGCGCCATACCGCCTGGAAGAAGGCCTATGTCACGCTGGCGCCTGGGCAAACGATCCAGGTGTTCGAAGGCGTGTAACGAGGAGTTAAAGCGATGGGAATCAAGATCTATCGGCCCACCTCAGCGGGCCGGCGTGGCATGAGCGTGGCAACGTTTGATGAACTGACACCGGACGTGCAGCCAGAGCGCTCATTGCTCACCGGTATTCGGAAGCGCGCCGGGCGTAACCAGCAGGGCCGGATAACCGTACGCCATCAGGGCGGCGGGCACAAGCAGCGCTACCGTTTGATTGACTTTCGACGCGACAAGGTCGGCATTCCCGCCCGCGTGGAGAGTATTGAGTACGATCCAAACCGCACGGCGCGCATCGCCAAGCTCGTCTATGCCGACGGTGAGAAGCGGTACATCCTGGCTCCTTTGGGCGTCCAGGTCGGCGACAAATTGATGTCAGGGCCAGATGCTGAAGTACGCAGCGGTAACGCGCTTCCGATTGCCAATCTGCCGTTGGGTTCGGTGATTCATAATATCGAACTACAGCCGGGCCGCGGCGGCCAATTGGTGCGTTCGGCCGGCGTGTCGGCGCAGTTGGTCGCGAAGGAAGGCGATTATGCGCAGGTGCGTTTGCCCTCTGGCGAAGTACGCTTGATCAGCATCCGCTGTATGGCGACCCTCGGCCAGGTTGGCAACACCGATCACGCCAACATCAATTGGGGCAAGGCTGGTCGCCTGCGGTGGCGTGGCCGCATGCCGCAAGTGCGCGGCATTGCAATGGACCCCAGTTCTCACCCGCACGGCGGCGGCGAAGGCCGTTCGCCGATCGGCATGCCCGGGCCGAAGACGCCGTGGGGCAAGCCAGCCCTGGGCTATAAGACGCGCAAGAATAAGCGTA
>CAZEPA010000834.1:0-1715 GCA_964513955.1 uncultured Anaerolineae bacterium
AGGAACAGCAGGATGACCGCGCCGATGACGACGGGCAGTGACCCCGCAGCCTCGGCCTGCTTCTACGTCCATGACACGACCGCCTGGTCCAACGGGGCGGTCAGCTTTGCGGTGTATGCACCGTATGGCGGAACGTACCACCTGTGGGCGCGCGTCATGGGGCTGGACTGGAATCAAAATTCGTTTCTCGTCGCAGTGGATGGCAGCCCGGACGCGGTGTTCGAGATATCGCAGGTCGGTGGTCAATGGACGTGGGGCTGGCAGCGGGTGGCCGTGGATGCCCAGGGCGGCACGGCGGTAAACCTGGGCGCAGGTGCGCATGCGATCCAGTTCAAGCGTCGCGAGGCCGGCGCGCGGCTGGATGTGGTGGCGCTGACGAACGATGCGGGGTATGCGCCATTGGCGATCACGCCGTGTGCGCCCACGGCGACCATGACGCCAACCCCAACCCCGACCGCGACGTGGACGCCAACCCGCACCCCGACCGCGACGCGGACGGCGTCGCCAACCCAAACTCCGACCGTCACACCCACCGCGACGCGGACGCCGTCGCCAACGCGTACCCCGACCTTCACGCCCACGGCGACGTGGACGCCGACATTCACCCCGACGCCAAGCACGACCCCAACGGCAACGCCAGTGCGCGTGTGGCTGCCGGGGATTCGACGGTAACGATGAATATTGACAACCCCGCCATATCTGCATATCATATGCAATATGAAACTGGTTCTAGATACGGACGTGCTCGTTGCAGGACTGCGCAGCCGAACGGGAGCATCCCGCAGACTGCTGGCCCTGCTGGATCAAGGGCGCTATCAGGCCATGGCCAGTGTCGCCATGATGCTTGAGTACGAATCGGTGCTTACGCGACCTGAGAATTTGGAAGCCTTCAACCTTACGACCGATGAAATCGTTCGATTTCTGGACAGTCTGTCGTTGTTGATGACACCGGTAACGCCCTTCTTCTTGTGGCGCCCCCAATTGCGCGATCCGGCCGATGAGCATGTACTCGAGGCGGCCGTCAACGGAGGCGCGGAGGCACTGGTCACTTTCAACTTCCGACACTTTCAAGCCGCAGCCGCGCGGTTTGGCATTGCCACGCTTAGGCCGGCGGAAGCACTGCAAAGGATAGAAACATGGCAATTCTGAGTAACTACGCACTGCGCTTGCAGGCCTCCCTCCTGAACGAACTGCGCATCGTCGTCAAGGAGGAAGGTACGACGCTCAATCAGTTTATCAATGTCGCTGTGGCTGAAAAATTGGCCGCGCTGCGCACCGAGCGCTATTTTCAAGAACGCGCGGCCCGCGCCAATAACGCCGATTTTCTGGCGATCCTGGAGAAGGCGGGGACGGAGGTCGTCATCGAAGGTGACGAGCTGCAGTCGCCATGATCGCCCCAGCGGCCAGCCACGGCTAGGCCGCGGCACCCAACGTGATGGGCTGTGTGGTGTTTGGCTGCGAATCGGCGTTGGCTCTTCAACTCCCAGAAACCCGCCCTACCCCTGCCAAATCAATGCGAAATAAATTAGATGCCATTGCCCTGGCCGCAGATCCCCCGGCGATTGACTCCCGCGCCCGCCTATGCTACAATCTGCGGCAGCGCACTGCCGCCAACCACCCTACCACCGTGAGGCGCCCATGCCCGCTCCGGCCGAGATTGTCCAGCTTGTCGAACTCTTCCAGCGCAACTACGACCAGTACTGCGCACCTTCCTT
>CAZEPA010000835.1:0-1714 GCA_964513955.1 uncultured Anaerolineae bacterium
TCGTGTTGAGCGCTTCCTGGAGCTGCCCGAACACCGCGCCGGCTCCGAGCACCACGCCGCCCTGATTCCGGACATCAGGCTTCGGGATGGTGACCTAACGGCCCGTGAGTTCGAAGCCTACAAACAGGAGCGCGAACAGACTGACAAGGGCCTGGCTGATGCCGCCCAAGCGGAAGCAGCGCAAGCGGCTGGCGGTGTGCAACAGCGAATCGAGGAGGATATCCGCAACAAGCTGTTGGCCGTGGGCTTTGCGCCAGCCACCGCCGAGGCTTACGCGGCGGCAACTTCCGCCCCCTTGGTGAACCTCGCCAGCCGGGCCGGTGTTGACCCGATGGCCCTGTACGAGCGCTATGGGTTCGACATCAACCGGCCCATGCCGGAGGTACTGACGCGATCCGGGAAGGCGGATGCCAACCTGATCGGCCTGATCGAGCGTCTGCGCGCGGGAGAAATTCCCAGCGACGAGCAAGTATACGGCCAGCGCATCACGGACTTTCTGCGCGCCAAGGGTGGCGTGCGAGATGTGGGCGGCGATCTCAAGAGCCGCGACCTGGACAAGGGGCTAAAACCGTTCCAACCGCGCCTGGTGCGCGACGACGGGATGGAGCTGGATGCGGCGCTCACCGCCGCGCGCGAGGCGGGTTACCTGCCGGATGCACCCAAGGACAGGCCCGATGACACCGGCATCAACGAGCTGCTCGACGCCCTGCACATGGACGAGACGCAGCCGGTCTACTCGGTGCGCAACCTGGATCAGGCCGCCATGGACATCCGCAACCAAGTGGAGGCGGTTGGGCGCTATCTGGATGACCTTGGTATCGACCTCTCGCAGGTGGCGGACAACACCCAGGTTCTGGAGTTGATGCGGCGGGCCGGTGATGTGTTGAAGGCCGGTGAGGATGCGACCGTGTTGGCGCAGATGGCCACGCCGGAAGGCCAGCCGTCTCCGGAGCAGATCGCCGAGGCGGCGCGGCAACTGGACGAGGTACGGGCGCGCTACGAAGGAACGCCCCTATGGATGAAGGCCCCCAACGGCGAGCCGACAAAGCTGAATGAGCGGCAATGGCTGCAAGTGCGCACGCCGATGTTCAAGGAATGGTTCGGGGATTGGGAGAACGATCCGGACGGCGCGTCGAAGGTGGTGGATGCGAATGGCGAGCCGCTGGTGGTTTACCACGGTACGCCGTCCATAAACCTTGAGGTGTTCGACCCAGACCGCATAGGCACGAACGGTAGGGCCGAAGGGGCGGGATTCTACTTCACCACCGACAAGAGCATCGCGGACGGATACGGCCAGCTAGGAAAAACGATTGCCGCGTACCTTCGCATTGTAAAACCTCTGAGCTATGGCGCGCAGCCGTTCACCCAGGCGCAGATGCGCAAGCTGCTTGCAACGACAGCGAAGACCGAGGCCATGGACGCAGGCATTGACCTGCGCGACGGCTTTCTGGCCAACTACGAGGACACCTACAGCAAGCCCATAGACGCTGTCGTGCGGTCGGCGGCGAATATGTTCGCGGACGAACCAACCGCCCTCGACCAGATCGGCGGGCTTGTAGGTTCTGGTGTGGATGCAGCGACTGTGAACGACGCCCTTAAAACCGCGTTAGGCTTCGACGGATACATGTCTAGCGGCTTCTCTGGCGAGGCTGTGCGCGGCGGGGATATATGGGTGGCTATCGACCCCACCCAAATCAAATCGGCCACCGGCAAC
>CAZEPA010000836.1:0-1708 GCA_964513955.1 uncultured Anaerolineae bacterium
CCCCATTCTACCAGAACCTCCCCCTCTGCCTGCAAAACTTTGCACCGCACCCGGTCGAGGTTGTCAGGGAGAACCATATGCCGCCGGCGTCATATCTCCTGATCCACAGCAACGCCCGGCTGACCACGGCCGAACGTGAGACCCTGATTGCTGCCCTCGAAGCGGTTGCGCTTGCCCGCTAAGCGTTCGCTCCCCTGATTGGCCCTGGCATCAGCCAGGCGCCGTATCGCAAAGTCCAGGCTCGCACGCGGGCCTGGACTTTTTTTCAGGCTGGCTGACTGACGGCCCTGCGCTCAAGGGGTGTCGTTGGGCGCGGGCGCCAACGGCTGCACCAACCAACGCGACATCTGCACGGCGGTCAAAAGCACCAGCAGCAGCAGGAGATCGTACGAGGCTTTGATGGCCAGACTGGACGAAGCGCCAATTGGGTCGAGCGGGTGCAGCACCAGGCTGGCCCGCCAGCGCAGGAAGAGCATGATCAGCGCCGCCGCCAGATTCAGCCCGGCCACCAGGCGTTGTTCTTGCAGCAGCAGCCCGGCCAGCTGCAGCACCGGAATGATGACCAGCATCTGCAGGCCAAACACCCAACGCGGTTCAAACCAGGCGATGCCGCCCCAGGCGCGCGCCATCGAAATCGCGCTCGTGACAACGTAGAGAACCCACAGGATGAAAGCGGTGCGCTCGATTGCCTGTGACCAGGCAACCAACGCGGGTCGCCGCCAGACCAGGAAGGCCAGACCCAACAGGCCGGCCACAACCAGCGCCAACAGTGCGATTTGAATGATGGCGCCGTGTAGATAAATGAGTTTGACCAGGTTGCCCAGGACCTGGTCAGCCGGCGATAGCCAGGTCACAAGGGCAATCGCTGTCAGCAGGATGAGCAGCGACCCTTGCAGGGGCCGCCTGCTGGCCGGGGTTGGGGGTTGCGTAAGCAGTTTCAGATCAGTTAGGCGCATAGGTTTTTGTCAGCTTGCCTCAGGATCAATCAGGATCACGCAGTCACGCTGGTCACCCCGCGCGGTCAGCAGCGCAAGGGTTTGCGCGACGGCAGCGGCGGGCGCAAACGGTCCGTAGGCGTGTCCGCCCAGGGCGGCAAACTCACTTTGCCAGCGCGCAACCAAGACGCGGCCCCGTGCTCCCGGCTGCAACGTCAGCGGCGGCCGGCTGCGGTCGGCGGCCAGCGCGGGATTGGCAACCGCTGTGCGCACCCGGCGCAGAATTTCATCACGATCGGCATCAGGTTTCATAGAAAACTTCTTTTCTAGCCGGGCGCTGGCGGCTTGCGACGACGCGCCCATGATTCCTGGAAGGTGCGGGGGCAAAGGCCGGAAAATCACGCTGCCTGCTCCAGGCGGCCAGTGGGCCAGGCAGGCGCTGCAGCCAGCCATCATGCGCCAGCAGTCTGGCGCCAAGCGCCGCCAGCTTGCCGCCCAGGCGATAGAGCCACGGTCGGGTAGCGCCCAGGGTGTACATTTGCAATCCGAGCCGCAGCCAGCGCGGCGCCTGGCCGGCCTGCACCGTGTCGTGGCGCAGCTTGAGCAACAGGCCGGCAAGCTCAATGCGTTGTCGTATTTTGTTTCACGTCTTTGCTATTCTACCACAGAGATGACGGCGACTGAAATCGTTTTTCCCAGGGCACAAACTCGCAGCCTGGCCTGGCCCGCTGCGGCGGGGTGGAGACGGCGCAGCGCAAAAATTCCGTGTTTGC
>CAZEPA010000837.1:0-1707 GCA_964513955.1 uncultured Anaerolineae bacterium
AGGAGTGGAGGTGCTTTCAGTCCGCAGCGCTGGTAGAAATCCAGGTCGCTGGAAGAGTCCTCTTGTACTGCGGCCACCAGATCCGTCAGCAGTCCTTTGCGTCCATCGAGCCATTTGCTGTCCAGCCCGGACACCGGCAGCTGGCGGGGATAGAGGTCGGATTGCGGATGGTTCGCTATCCAATCCAGCATCTCTGCAAGCCGACGAAAATCCGCATCGCCGTAGTCCGCCAGGACATCAAAGTACCTCGGCAACTGCTGCGCCAGTACCGGCCAGCGAGCGGTGAGCGTCTGGTAGCGAGATTGAGCACACTCCCATCGTGCGGACTCACCAATCCACATGGCAACATCCTCTGGGCCGCGCAACGCCAGCTTCTCCGGCAATCGCTGGACGCCAAGCGCTTTCCACCGGCGCTCACACCAGGACAAGGTGCCCGATGTTTGTACGGTGTTAGCCTGCCACCTTTGCCATGCGCTCACCCAAGCGCGAACGCCGTCGACCTGCCTCAGTGCAGCCTGCTCCGTCGGTATGCCGAGCGGAACCTCCTGCGGCCATTGGCTCTCGCCCGGATCACCAATCAACCACTCGCGGTGCTTGCTTTGAAAGCGACGGGCAAGAAGCTGCCGAACATCTTCAGGAAGCTTCAACGCTAGCCTCCTCTCGAGCGTGCTCTGGCAGCTTCAAGCGCTGACGATCACCGTCGTACTCGATCAGCAGGACGCCTGACACGCGCCGATCGCTGATATCCACGAAGCAGGCGCCACCGATGAATGGCTCAAGGGTCATGACGGACTTCAGCGGTGTAGCGACCACCATCTGGAATCCGAAATTGGTAAAGATGTTCATCGCCAAAGCGGTGAACTCGTTATCCGCCTTGTCGAAGGCTTCATCCAGCACGACGGGCGCATACATCGGCACGCCGTGGTCGTTCCCGCCCAGTTGATATCGCAGGGCTGCGGCCAAGCACGTAGTGGCCAGTTTCTGCCGTTGGCCGCCGGACTTGCCTGCTCCGCTGCGGTAGATCTCGACCTCGACGCCGCTTTCATCGATCTCCCGCCCGATGAACTCAACATGCTGTCGAACATCGAGCACAGTCTCGCGCCAGCGCTTTTGCTCGGGGTCCTGACTGGCGAGTCGATCAACAAGTCGTCGCAAGGCTAGAAACCGCGCCTCGGCAAACTCGCGATCCTCCGTCCATGCATGGCTCAGTGCCTGCTGGATCTCCTGCTTGAATTCCTTGACGTCGACAAGCTGCCGGTCACTGGCGTCGATGTGGAGATAGGTGCGTTGATTGGCGCTCTGGTTGAAGGGCACCTGACCAAGACTGTCGTTGACCAGATCCATCCGTTCCAGGATCGCCTTACGCGCATCGTTCAGGTAGGTTGAGAGTGCTGCCAGATTCTGGTGGCTTTGGTTCTGCAGCAATTCAAAGAATCGCTGCTCATAGGCGGGCAGCCCATCCGTCTCCAGTCGAACCAGTTTGGCGAAGAAGTCAGGCGCGCTGGCAAGGCTCGTGTCCATGTCGCCCGCGTCCATCGGCCATTGCCGTTTGAAATCAGCAAAGCGTGCTTCTATTTCCTTCTCGCAGGCACCAATCCCACGGTTGACCTCTTCGATCTCCGCATTGAGTGCGCGTTCTACAGAAGTTGTCACCTTGTCGAGGTTGTCCAGCCGGACTGCATCTGACTGCTTGGCGAAGCGCTCGTC
>CAZEPA010000838.1:0-1704 GCA_964513955.1 uncultured Anaerolineae bacterium
GTGCATTTCAATTTCGGGGCGTAGCCCACGAAGGTGGGCTTGGCGATGGTTGCAGCGATTTTAATCGCCGGACCCCCCGGCCTGCATGACCAATCATGCACGGTTCTATCCTACAGAGTCACGCTGCGAAGGAGTGAAGAAACACCTGTGAAAAGCCTGAGAAGTGACGGCGCTGCCAGCGGTGCTTTGAAAACAACCAATACATCAAAAATAACTTCACGAGTGACATTTGATCTACTTTTGATGCGTATGATTTTCGTCATATACAGCAGGACTTACCTCCGTTATACTTGCTTTAGATTGTGAAATGTGGAGCAAGTGCATGACCGATATGCTGACAACCAGGCAGGTGCAAGAGATGCTGCACGTGGATCGCACGACGATCTACCGTTTCGTCGAGAGCGGGCAGCTGCCCGCGGTGCGCGTCGGCAAGCAGTGGCGTTTTGCGCAGGCTGACATTGACAGGCTCCTGCACAAGTCGCCCGCGGCCGAGGGGCCAGGTCGCCTGACCCCGGCGGTCGGCCCCGCGCAGCCGCCATCCCTCTTAGGATCTGCGCGCGATCATTACCCCACGGGCCTGGCCGAGCTGCTGCCTCTGGCGTGCGCGCAGATGATCCAGGACACTTTTGCCGAAGCCCTCGGCGTGATGATGGTGATCACGGATATGGCCGGCCAGCCCGTTACTCAGGTCAGCCATGCGTGCGGCCTGTACCGCGCGGTGATTCAAGACCCGGAAGGCGTGGCGCACTGTATTCGCACCTGGCAGCAGCTGGCCGGCGCGCCCACGCTGCAGCCCAAGTTCTCGGCCAGTGAATTGGGTCTCCTCTGCGCCCGCGGTTTGATTCGCGCTGGCAACGAACTAAAAGGAATGGTTTTCATCGGCGGCATTGCACCCGCCGCCTGGCCGCCAACGCCCCAGGAAATCACTGCCCTGGCCGCCAACCTGGATGTGGAGCCAGGCTTCATCGAAGCCCGCGTGAACGAAGTCTATCACCTGGATCGGGCAGCCCAGGATCGCGCGCTTGAATTGGTACAGCGGATTGCCGATGTCTATTCGCATATCCTGGAAGATCGGCAGGCCCTGACCGGCCGGTTGCAAGCCATCGCATCCCTAACCACCCTGTAGTCACTTGAGGAGATTTGTGGAACTATGAAGAAGCTGCTGATTCTTGGCGCCGGCACGGCCGGCACCATGGCCGCGAACAAGTTGAGCCGCGAGCTGGACCCTGATGAGTGGAAGATCACAATTGTGGATCAGAACGAAACCCACTACTATCAGCCAGGCTTCCTCTTCATCCCGTTTGGCATGTACAGTAAGAGCGATGTGATCAAGCCCAAGCGAGACTTCATCCCGAGCCAGGTGGAGATGATCATTTCGCCCATCGAACTGATCGAGCCGGAGCACAACCGGGTGCGCATCAGCAAAGATAATCGCTATCTGAACTACGACTTTCTAATCATCGCCACCGGCACCCACATTCACCCGGAGCAGACGCCCGGCCTGCACGAGGATGAATGGCACAAGTCCATCCACGATTTCTACACGGTGGATGGCGCCGTGGCCCTGGCGCGCTACCTGCGCAACTGGCCGGGCGGCCGCCTGGTTCTCAATATCGTGGACAACCCAATCAAGTGCCCGGTGGCCCCGTTGGAGTTCATCATGTTGGCCGATTGGTTTTTCCATGAACACCATCTGCGTGACCG
>CAZEPA010000839.1:0-1695 GCA_964513955.1 uncultured Anaerolineae bacterium
TTCGCGCAGCGAATGTTCGGTCAGCGGGCGCCATTTTCCATCGGGGTCCAGCACCGCAAATTCGAGCAGCGTGGGCTTGTTGACGGTTTTGATACGCTGTACGCGGTAGCGGTTGTTCTCATAATCAAAGGTGAAAACCACTTCGGCGGTGTTCCCGGCCCGGCTGTTGATGATGGCATCATCGCGGCGGCGGGCCTGCCCGAACAGCGCCCAGGTGATGGCGTCCAGCAGCGATGATTTGCCCGCGCCGTTTGCGCCGGAGATGCAGGCCAGATCGAAGGAAGAAAAATCGACGGTAACGGGTTGATTGTAGGAGAGAAACCCTGAAAGCTGCAAAGAAACTGGGATCATATTATGCGGTGTCCGGATTGATGGGGGTGACCAGGATCTTGTCGACGCGGCGGCCGTCCATATCCATCACCTCGAAGCGGAAATCCGCCCATTCGAAGTGCTGGCCGGCGGACGGAATGGAACCAATGCGACTCATGACGAACCCGCCCAGGGTCTGATATCCCACGCGGTCTTCTTCGGGCAGGCTGTCCAGGTCGAGCAGGTCTTTAAATTCATCGATGGCCAGCAGGCCGTCCAGGAGCCAGGAGCCATCCTCGCGCTGCACGATCTCAGGCTCCGCGTCCAGACCTTCGGTGGGGATATCGCCGACGATGGCGGTGAGGATGTCGTAGAGCGTGACCATGCCCAGCAGGCCGCCGTACTCGTCGATGACCAGGGCAACGTGAACGCCGGAGCTTTTGATCATCTCCAGCACTTTGAGGGCGGCCATGCTATCGGGGACGAAAAGCGGGGGCGCCATCAGTTCCTCGATGTTGGCTTTGCCGTTGGCGTTGTGCGCGATAAGCAGATCGCGGGCCTGCAGAATGCCGATAACGTTGTCCAGCCCGCCGGAGGCAACCGGGAAACGCGTATGGCGGCTGTTCAGCACCTGCTGGAGCAATTCCTCGTAGGGCTCGTCCAGGTCTACCCACTCGATTTCGGTGCGCGGGGTCATAATGGCGTCGATGTAGCGCTCGCCCAGTCGGAACACGCTTTCGATCATGTCCTGCTCGGCGACTTCAAACACGCCCACCTGGGTGCCCTGTTCCATCAGCACCTTGATCTCCTCTTCCGTGACAGGCGGCTCTTCAGAAGGCTTGACGCCCAGCAGGCGCAGGCCGGCATCGGTGGAAATGCTCAACAGCGACACCAGCGGCGAGGTCAGCCGGGAGAGGAAGCGCATGGGATTGGCGACTGAAATGGCCACTTTTTCGGGATTATTCATTGCCAGACGCTTGGGGATCAACTCGCCGATCACCAGCGTGAAGTAGGTGGTGAGGATGACAACAATGGCCACCGAAACGCCGTCGGCGTATGGGGCCAGCCAGGCAATCTGGCTCAGCGGGTGGCTCAGGCGTTCGGCCAGGGTTGCGCCGCCCAACGCGCCGGTGAGCACGCTGATGAGCGTGATGCCAATCTGAATGGTGGAGAGCAGGCGGTTGGGGTTTTCGGCCAACTCCAGCGCGTGCCGCGCGGCGCTTTCGCCATCCTCGGCGCGCTGTTGCAGGCGCACTTTGCGAGCTGACACCATGGCCAGCTCGGTCATCGAGAAGACGCCGTTGAGGATCAGTAGCAGGAAGATGATCAGGATTTCAAACAGGGTTTGCATGGTGTTCCCTTACGTCGTATAGTCCGCGTTGATCC
>CAZEPA010000840.1:0-1684 GCA_964513955.1 uncultured Anaerolineae bacterium
GCGTTAGATTGATTGTGCATAGACACGGGCGAAAGCTTAGACGCCACCTGCGCAGCAAATTGCTTCACCCCCTCGCCGCGCGTGAAAACAGCCACCTGCGCCGTGTGATCGGGGGCTGGCTCGGTTTTGCACACCACCGGAATCGCCGGATAGACGTCGGCGGCGTCGGCGAAGACGCGGTTGTCGCCGATGTCGACCAGGGCCTCGAGCGTGACGTGCGTGCGCAGGTAGGCACGCAAGGCACTGGCGTAGTTGGCGCGCAGCCAGCTGTTGCTGCTGATGAAGGAAAGCCGGCCGTCCTGGCGCAGCTGCCGCAGACCCTGGGCAAAGAAATAGACGAACAGGTCGGCCGTGCCCTGATAGACGTCGGCGAAGACCACAGCGAAAAAGGGCTTCAGCGGTTTCAGCTGCTCCTGCCGCACGTACGGTGGGTTGCCGATCACGGCGTCGAACCCCGGATTCTCAGCCCAGTCGCGCCGGTCGAGGTCGACGAAGACTTCGGGGAACTCCAGGTCCCAGTGGAAAAAGCGCTTCTCCTGCCACAGGGCCCGTGCCCGGGCAACGGCGGTGCGGTAGGGCTCGCCCACCGCGGCCTGGTCCTTGACCGCCGCCAGCGCCTGGTCGCCGTGCAGGGTCAGCAGCTCGCCGGCCGGCTTGTTGTCAAAATACTGGCTGACCCACACGTCCAGCACCTGTTTGTACGGCGTCAGCGCGGCCTGGAAGTCGGCGAACTCGCCGGCGCTGCGCTGCACGTCGGCCAGGGTCGAGTCGGCACGCGCCGCGATCTGCAGCATGGTGCTGGTCAGGTCGAGCAGGCCGGCAAACGGGCCGCCAAACAGGCCCAGCTGGCCGCTTTCGGTCTGGCGGATGGCACGCTCGACGGTGCGCACGTCGCTGCCGATCAGCGAGTTGCCCCAGCGCAGGTGGTGGTCCAGGAAACTGAGCGGCGCACCGATCGTGAAGCTGTGCAGCCACAGGCTGAGCTTGGCCAGCTCGACGGCCATCGGGTTGAGATCGACGCCGTAGATACAGCGTTTCATCACCAGGCGTGTCAGCAGGGCGGTGTCGTCCAGGCGGACCGGGTCGACGCCGATGCCCTGGCGGTCGAGCTCGGCCAGGATATCCTGCCGCACCCGCTCCACCAGCCGCTGCAGCGGATTCCAGGCCCAGGGCACGTCGGGGTGCTGGTCGTGGTAGGCCTGCATGCGCTGGATGATGCCGTCGGTAATGTGGTCGACGGCGTTGACCAGGAAGTGCCCCGACCCCATTGCCGGGTCGCACACCTTGATGCCCAGGAAGGCCTCACGCGCCTGGCGCTCGGCCGCCTCGAGCTCGCGCCGCAGCACGGCCGCCGCCCCCGGGTTGGCCGTCTTTTCCAGCTGGCGCCGCACCTCCGCCACCCGCGCCATCGCCGCGCCAAAATCAGCCTGCCGCGCCGCCAGAATCGGCGTCAACGTCTGCTGCACGATGTAATTGACGATGTAATCCGGCGTATAATACGACCCGGTCGCCTTACGCTCCCCCTTGTCATTGACCAGCTCCACCGCCACCCCCGGAGCCTTCGCCAACTCCAAACCCCCAAACCCTAAACCTTGCTCCCCAACCCCCAACCCCTGACCCACATTGAGCCGCAGCTTATTCTCCAGCAGCCCCTCCTAAATGCTGCCCAGGTTGCGCACGCTGT
>CAZEPA010000841.1:0-1677 GCA_964513955.1 uncultured Anaerolineae bacterium
AAGTCTGCGCGAACTCGCCGAGCTGTGAATCTCAGATTTCGTAGCGTGGTGAGCTGTCGCCCGATCTGCACTGACCGCATCGAAAGTGAGTCGAGCGCCGGCTTTTCAGCGAAGAATCGAACGTTATCGTCTTTCTCCTGCAGAGCCAGGATGTACAGCAGCGGCAGGAAGTGCTCTACTGCACATGCTCCGGCGGTTCAGATGACCCAGACGGGAATGGACTGGGCTGTCGCGGTCAGCGGCAGCGCCTGCTCCGCCAGGCAGAGCAGACCGCCGGGGCCGGCAGGCAGGCCCAACCGTTCCAGCGCCCCGAAATGCCGCACATCATCCCTGCCGGGCGATGCCGTCTTCTTGATCTCCAGCGGATAGGCGATGCCATCCTGGATCACCAGCAGGTCAATCTCCCGCTGGTCTTTGTCGCGGTAATAGTAGAAAGGTGGTCGCCGGCCCGTGTGCCAGTACCCCTTGAGCAGCTCGGCCACGATCCAGGTCTCCAGGATTGGGCCGGACAGCGCGCCGGCCTCCAGCGTCTCCGGGCTGGCCCATTCTGTGAGGTAGGCCGCCAGGCCGGTATCGAGGAAGTAGAGCTTGGGCGCCTTGACCAGGCGTTGGGTCACGTTGGTGTGATACGGCTCCAGCAGGTAGACGGCGCCGGCCGCTTCCAGGATCGAGAGCCAGTGCTTCGCCGTGTTCGGCGCTACGTCGGCGTCGCCCGCCAGCGCGGCCAGGTTCAATATCTGGCCGCTGCGCGCGGCCGCGGCCCGCAGAAAGCGCAAGAAAGCGAGCTCGTCGCCAACCCGCGCCAAGTCGCGCACGTCACGCTGCAGGTAGGTTTGCACGTAGGAACTGTAGAACAGGTCGCGATCCACCGCCGCATTGAGCGCAATCGCCGGCAGCGCGCCGCGCCAGATGAGCCGATAGAGCTCCTTCAGCGTCAGCTTCTGCGCCTGTGCGCTCCGCCGCGCGATATCTTCCGGCGTCGGCAAGAAGGGCGCGGCCTCCAGGCCCTGGCCGGCCAGCTCGCGCCTGGAAAGTCCCAGCAGGTGCAGGACGGCCACGCGGCCGGCCAGCGATTCCGACACGCCCTTCATCAGGTGGAACTGCTGCGAGCCGGTGAGCCAGAACAGTCCCGGCTCGCCGGCGCGATCGGCGGCCATCTTGATGTACGGCAGCAGCCCGGTCGCGTACTGGATTTCATCAATGAGCACGGGCGGCGGGAACCGCTGCATGAACAGCGCCGGGTCCGTCCTGGCGAGGCTCAGCACCAGTGGATCGTCCAGGGTCACGTAGGCGCGCCCCTCCTGGCCGAGATGCCGCAGGAGGGTGGTCTTGCCGACCTGCCGTGCTCCGGTCAGCAAAACCACCGGAAACTGCTGAGCCGCCCTGGTGACGAAAGGTTCGAGTGTCCGCGGGACATACATGCTGCACCCCCTGGGGAATTCATCGGCTATTTTGCACTTCGACTGCATTATAGACGGCCTTGATGCAGATGTCAAGCGCAGCCTGCTCCTCCGACCTCGAGCGCCAGACCCTGGGCATGGCGCATCGCGTGGAAAACCAAAGTCCAGTTGCGCGCCCAACCCGGTAGGTGCGGTGCAGGTGTCCGCAGGCGATTGCGGCGACGGTTAAGAATGACAGGGTGCTGCGGCGGTATTCGGCGCTGGCGGCGAGGTTGGG
>CAZEPA010000842.1:0-1674 GCA_964513955.1 uncultured Anaerolineae bacterium
GCTGCAAGGCACGGTAGATCTGCTGGTCAGTTGTGGGGACCTTCCATTTTATTACCTGGAATACCTGGCCGGAACGCTCAACGTTCCCAGCTATTTCGTCTTTGGCAACCACGGCTTCGAGTTGGAACACCGCGCCGACGAGATTGCGATTGCGCATCCGCGCGTCGGCACCAACTTGCACAGGACGACGGTCAACGAGAGCGGCGTGTTGATGGCTGGCCTGGAAGGGTGTTTACGTTACACCCCCAATGGGCGTTTTCAGTATTCCGACAGCGAGATGTGGCAGCAGGCGCTGAATCTGATGCCGCGGCTGATCTTGAACCGGCTGCGCCACGGCCGCTATCTCGACGTTCTCGTCACCCATGCGCCGCCGTTCGGCATTCACGATCAGCCTGATCGAGCGCACACGGGTTTCAAGAGCTTTCTATGGCTCTTACGCACGTTTCGGCCGCGCTATCTTTGGCACGGCCACGTTCACGTCTATAATCGCAATCAGGTCATCGCGACGCGTTATTGCCAGACCGATGTCATCAATGTCTACCCACATCGAGTAATTGACCTATGACGACGCGAAGCGGGCGACAAAGGGCTGAGAAATCTGCATGAGCACACCGATCACAGTCACCATTTTTGGCAGCTCACGTTGTTCTGTCGAAGCGACCTGTTATGAGGAAGCGCGCCAATTGGGCGCGCTGCTCGCGCGCGCCGGCTACACCGTGGCGACCGGCGGTTACAACGGTACGATGGAAGCGGCCAGCCGCGGCGCGTCCGAAGCCGGCGGCCATGTCGTTGGCGTCACGTGCGATGTGTTTGCTGGCTCTGTCACCAATCCCTGGGTGCAGGAAGAGCGTCGCACGAGCGACTTGATGCAGCGCATGACCATTCTGGCCGGGATGGGCGACGCCATTGTGGCGGTGATGGGCGGTGTTGGCACGCTGGCCGAAGTCACCTATGTCTGGAATCTCCTCCAAATTGGAGTCATGACGCCGCGCCCGTTCCTGCTGCTAGGCGACTCCTGGCAGCCGATTATCCGCGCCATCCGCGCCCACAGCCATATCGGCTCGTCGGTCGCGGCTCTGGCCGAAGTGGTACTCACTCCTCAAGAAGTCCTCACCCGCCTGCAAGCCACACTCCCATCCCCTTCTCGCCCCCTGGCGTAGCGCCTGGCGCGCGCACGGGGGGCCAACACCGACAGATTTTCGAGCAGACTGTTGTTTTTGCACAACAGCCGCATGCATTCAAAACTTTGCACTTTGTACTCTAGACAAGGAGTTTTCGTCATGGCAGAAGAACTACGCATTACCCCGCGCGGGGAAGATTACTCGCGCTGGTACACCGATGTCGTGCAGCGCGCGGACCTCGCCGATTATTCGCCGGTCAAAGGCTGCATGGTGATCAAGCCCTACGGCTACACCCTGTGGGAAGCGATTCGTGACAGCCTGGACCGTCGCTTCAAAGAGACCGGCCATCAGAACGCGTACTTCCCGCTCTTCATTCCGATGAGCTTCCTGCAGAAGGAAGCTGAGCACGTCGAAGGTTTTGCGCCTGAGCTGGCCGTGGTGACGCATGGCGGCGGCAAAGAGTTGGAGGAGCCGCTGGTGGTGCGTCCCACGTCAGAAACGATCATCGGCCACATGTACGCGCAGTGGATTCGCTCCTACCGCGACCTGCCGG
>CAZEPA010000843.1:0-1674 GCA_964513955.1 uncultured Anaerolineae bacterium
GCGGGCCACCGCCAGGCCGACGACTCCGGCGCCGACAACGACGCAATCGACTCGTTCGATCATCACCCCGCCCGTCTTTCGCGCAATTGGTTTGCCCGCCCCAACACCGGCCCGCGCCCGCGGCCGGCTTTTTTCGGCGCGAACCGTTCAGGAGCTGCAAAATTTTTCATGATTCCACAGTAAACGAGCCCCGTGAAAAAGCGCAAGTCATGACGTCCCGGAATCGGGATATGAAATAATGGTAATAATCAATTGCAAGTTGAAAATTTTCTGGAGGGAGATATCGCGCCATGACACTTTTTTCATTCTCACCGCGTTGGGCCCGGGCACTGGGTGGCGCGGTGTTGGCCTTGGCCAGCCTCGGCGCCGCCGCGCAGACGCGCTACACCCTGTCGGGCACCGATTACGAACTGGTCGCCTGGCCCTCTGCCGCGACCGGAACCGACAGCATTTCCAGCGACCCCTGGTCGTCCGAGTTCGGCGCCGGCACCATCGCCGTGGGGAGCCCGGGCGGCCTGGAGTCCGCGCCCTCGACGGTCGGCGATTTCTACAGCGCCCCGGTGTACGCCAACGCGGGCTACGGCATCACGGGCACCCCTTTGTTCCGGGTCAACAACGGCCAGTCCGAGCCGGACGGCAGCGATATCGTCACCACCTACACCGTCACCGCGGCCCAGTTGCCGAAGGAGTTGATGCTCTACGTCGGCGGCGAGGCACTGGGCACGGCCAACAGCGGTCTCAAATACGTGCGCTGGGCCTGGGCTTCCGCGCAGCCGGGCACGCGGTTCGAGGTGCTGGCCCACACGCCCAGCCTGACGGTATCGGGATCGGGCAGCCCGGCCTTGTCCTGGCGCACCTTCGGCAGCGACAACAACGTGGCCATGGCGCTGGTGCGCATCACCAACCCGGCGGGCATCGGGAACTTCTCGGTCACTTCCAACCGCCTGGATACGGACGGCTCGGAGCGGGTGTACACCAACACCAACCAGCGGGCCGACTACAACGGCATCGCCATTCTGGTGCCTCGGCCTGCCGCCGTTTCCGTGGCCCAGGCCGTGCCGACGCTCGGAATGGGTGGGCTGGCGCTGCTTCTGGCCGCCCTGGGGGGTGCTGCGGCATGGGCGATGCGGCGCCAGCCGACCAGCTGGTCACGCTCGCGGTGAGCCGGCACCAGCGAAGACGCACACCAGCGCGGCGCATACGGCGCAAAGCCGTGGTTCAGCGCTCCCACGCCGTGGCCGGTGACCACCGGCGCGCCCTTCCGCATGGCTCAGCCACATCGTGGTAGGGCATGCCGCTCCCTGCACGCACAGCCGCGCCTTGAACAAGCCGGCCGGGCAATAGATGCCGGCATGGATGACCTCGCTGTTGCGCGCACTGGTACCTCGCGCCCGGCCGGCGCCCAGGGCCAGGCCAACGACTCCGGCGCCAATGACGACCGTGTCGACCTGCTCGATGTTGCTCACAACTCGAAGCCGGCTAGCACGGCGGCGGCGTTGCACCCCAGCTCGGCTGCCGCGTAGCCGCCCTCCAGGATGAAGGCGGTGGGCAGGCCCGCGCGCGCCAGGCGCTGGCCCAGGCGGGTGAAGTCCGGCGTTTGCAGTTGGAAGGTGCTGATGGGGTCGCCCGCGAAGGTGTCCAGGCCCAGCGACACCACCAGCGCGTCGGCGCCGT
>CAZEPA010000844.1:0-1673 GCA_964513955.1 uncultured Anaerolineae bacterium
TCCCTCCCCCCAAATTGGCACAAAACTCACCTCGCAGAACGGTTGACGCGGGGCAAACCCTATGTTATACTCTCTCATAGCGAGTTGACGCCAGTTGTGTAAGCGACGCGCAGGTGCCTGCATGGTTCAGGACCTGCGCGTGGGTCATTGTACAACAGGCTAATTAGGAGGTTGCTATTGAAGCCAACCGTATTACGCGGGACGACGTCGCCCACGGATGAAAAGCTGCGTTCTGAAGTGGAAAAGGCGTTGGCCCAGCTCAAAGAGCTGAGCCAGACCCGTGGCTTCCTCCTGTTCGATGACGTTCTGGCCATCTGGCCCCAGGCCGAGGAACAGATCGAAGAACTGGAGGAGTTGTTTGCACTACTGCAAGAAGCCGGTCTCGAGATCTATCCAGATGAAGCGACTGCGTTGGCTGAAATCGGCCCTCTACCTGGCAACAACCGGACCGAAGAGACTGACGTCCAACATCTGCTAGAAGTTGGTATTGATCTCGACTTGAGCGAGATGCCAACGGACGACCCGCTGACCCTCTATCTGCGTGAGATGGGACGGGTGCCTTTGCTGACACCCGAACACGAGATGGCACTGGCGCGTCAATTGGCCGAGGGACGGCAGGCACGCCGGCGGTTGCGCAGTGCACCCGACAGCGGCGACGAGATCGACCAGCTGATGGATTTGTCGCGGGCCGGCGAGGCTGCGCGCGAACACCTGATCCGGGCTAATACGCGGCTGGTTGTCAGTGTGGCCAAACGCTACATGGGTCAGGGTGTACCTTTCGCCGATTTGATCCAGGAAGGCAACCTGGGATTGATGCGCGCGGTGGACAAGTTCGAGCCTGAGCGCGGCCACAAGTTGAGCACCTATGCCACCTGGTGGATCCGCCAGGCGATTACGCGCGCCCTGGCCGATCAGGGACGCACCATCCGCCTGCCGGTGCACATGGGTGACCGCATCCGCCAGCTGTACCGCACGGCGCGGCAGCTGGAGCAGAAATTGGGCCGCCCGGCGACGCCCGAAGAAATCGCCGAATCGATGGAACTCGACCCGCTGCAGGTGCGCTGGATGCTGCGTATCTCGCGCCATCCGGTGTCCCTGGAACAGCCAGTTGGTGAAGAAGAAGAAAGCACGCTTGGGAACTTCATCGAGGACGAAGATTCACCGGCACCGCCTGAGATCGCAGGCAACAGCCTGCTGCGTGAAAAGCTGGAGGAACTGCTCGAGACACTTACCCCGCGCGAGGCCCGCATCCTCCGTCTGCGCTACGGCCTGGACAATGGCCGGACCTATACGCTGGAAGAGGTTGGTAACAAGTTTGGTCTGACCCGCGAGCGTATTCGCCAGATCGAAGCCGAGGCACTCAACCGGCTGCGTCATCCCAGCCGGGCTCGTCAGCTGCGCGATTATCTTTGATTTTTTGTGTGCTGTGTGCGCTTTGCGGTTTGTTTTGACAAACAACCGGCTCGGCGGTATACTTGGTGGCGGTGTACGGGGCTGTAGCTCAGTTGGGAGAGCGCATCAATCGCACTGATGAGGCCAGGGGTTCGAATCCCCTCTGCTCCACCATCGGTCCGTTGATGTGGATCCGATCAAGGGTTGTTTCGTATTAACCGAAAACTTGGGGCTGTAGCTCAGTTGGGAGAGCGCTTGAATGGCATTCAAGAGGTCAGGGG
>CAZEPA010000845.1:0-1672 GCA_964513955.1 uncultured Anaerolineae bacterium
CGAGTGCGATCGACAGCATTTTTTTGACTGAGTGATGGCGACGGCGCGGCAATCGCAGCAGAGCCAGACTGCCAAGAGCATGCCCAGCCCGGATTTCCACTTTCCCTGCTCTGCTCGTAACCGTTTGTGACCATACCGACACATAGGTTACAGGTCATACCGGGCACATAGGTAAGGTGGTCTCAATAGGTCGGCGAAACACTCCAGCTACTCTAGGGCTAGGAGGTGTTTGGTATGAGACCCGGACGTCATTCGACGATAACAACTGCGCAGCGAGCCGAGTTCTGGCAGCGATACAAGGCCGGTGAGTCGGTCCTTGGGATCATTAATGCACTTGGACAGCAGCGCGCCAACATCTACCGTGTGCTTGAAGCCACAGGGGGGATCCCTCCTGTGGTCAGGACTCGGTCCCAGAGGGTGTTGCAGTTTAGTGAGCGCGAGGAGATCTCCCGAGGGCTTGCTGCGGGGGATTCATTTCGCAAGATTGCCAAACGGCTGGACCGAGCTGCTTCCACGGTCAGCCAAGAAGTTGATCGCCACGGAGGACGAAGGTGTTATAGGGCCGCTCGTGCAGACGAGGAGGCTTGGCACTCGGCCCGTCGACCCAAGCAATGCCTGCTCAGCCAAAACCGGACGTTGCAACAGATCATTGCCGTTAAACTGCAGCAGGACTGGTCTCCGCAGCAAATTGCAGGCTGGCTTAGGGAGCACTATCCCGGTCATCCGGAGATGTGGGTGTCACACGAGACGATCTATCGGAGCCTTTTCGTTCAAGCGCGCGGCGCTTTGAAAAAAGAGCTTATCGGCCACCTGCGCACAAAGCGGCGGTTTCGACGCTCCCGTCATGCCACCTATCGAGGGCAAGGTCGCGGAACCATCATTGACGCAGTCTCGATACGTGACAGACCGGCAGAGGTGGAAGATCGTGCAGTGCCGGGCCATTGGGAGGGTGATCTGGTGGAAGGCTCACGCGGAACCTACATCGCTACCCTGGTCGAACGGCAGTCGCGGTTTGTCATGCTGGTCAAACTGTCGGAGAAACGCACTGACGCGGTCGTAGATGCTCTCATCAAGGCGGTGCGCAAGCTTCCAGTCGCATTGCGTAAATCGCTGACATGGGATCGTGGAGCAGAGCTCGCCAGCCATGCGGTATTCACTGTCGCGACCGATGTAAAGGTCTACTTCTGTGACCCCTCCAGCCCCTGGCAGCGAGGCAGCAACGAAAATATGAATGGTCTGCTGCGTCAGTACTACCCAAAAGGCGCGGATCTTTCAGAAGTAACGCAGGCTCAGCTCGACCTCGTTGCGAAGAAGCTCAATACCCGTCCTCGAGCAACCCTTCACTGGAAGACACCAGCATGTATTCTTGGCTCCAGTGTTTCGTTGACCCATTGAGGCCAAGAGAGTTTCATGCCGGCGACACTGCCGCCGTTCTTCCGGCAATCAGCGATTGTGTTCGTGCAGCCAGGCCATGAGCTGGATCTTGCGCCCTTCGACGATCTCGGTCGCGGCATTTCCGGCTGATTCACCCGCCACACTTTGGTTGGCAGCAGCGAGGAGTTCGACGATATAGGGATCCCAGCCGGTGGAACTCACGTCGGTATCGGAATCCGTGGCGCGTCGCCGGGGTGGAGAGTTGTCTTGAGTAGCCATTGTTGTTCTTCTTGTACAG
>CAZEPA010000846.1:0-1657 GCA_964513955.1 uncultured Anaerolineae bacterium
CGTTGGATGCTCAAGACCCTGGTGCCGCTGACGATGCGCCGCGCCGCAGCCATCATCACCGTCTCGCAGCACGCCAAGCAGGAGATCCTGGCGCGTTACGGCCTGCCTGCGAACAAAATCACGGTGACCTACGAAGCGGCTGGCGAGCAGTTTCGGCCTGTGACCGATCAAGCCGCACGCCTGGCAGTGCGGCAACGGCTCGGCCTACCGGCGAACGTCCCCTATTTCCTCGCCCTGGGCAATCTGCAGCCGCGCAAAAACATCGGCCGGCTGATCGAGGCTTTTGCGCTGGCGCGTCAAGCCCCTGAGCTGGCCTCCACGCGGCTGGTCATCGCGGGCAAGGCGCTGTGGCGCGAGTCTGAGATTTTCGCCGCTGTGCAGCAGGCCGGCTTGATGGACGTGGTACACTTCCCAGGTTATGTGGATGACGCCGATCTGCCTGCCCTCTACAGCGACGCGTTGGCCTTCGTCTACCCGTCGCTTTATGAGGGCTTTGGCCTGCCGCCTCTGGAAGCGATGGCCTGCGGCGCGCCGGTGATTTGCTCCAATGCAGCCTCGCTGCCGGAAGTGGTAGGCGATGCCGCGCTGACTATGCCCCCCACCGACGTCGGCGCGCTGGCGAAGGCGCTGCGCCAGGTTGCCGCCGCGCCGGATCTGCGCCTGCAGCTCAGTCAGCGGGGACGGGCGCGCGCGGCGCAATTCACCTGGCGTCGCTGCGCACAGGAAACGCTGGAAATCTACCGCCGGGCAAGAAAAGGCTAACCAACCATGGATGATCAGCACACGGCTTGCGGCATGGCCGCCGTGACGCGGCGTGATTTTCTGAAATTGGGCGCGGTGGTGGCGGTGGACAGTCTTCTGTTAGGGCGCATGCTGTCGGCCGCACGCGTGCTGGCGCTGCCGCTGGACACCCCGCCCGCGCCGTCGCCCACGCCTGCACCGCCTCCCAACTACGACGGCGAGGGCCTTATCACGATTGAGCCAAACGATGGCCTGGTGGTCATGCGTCATTACACCCTGCGCGTGACCTTCGTCATTGGCCCACACGGCATGAAGACCGGCGGCCGCTTCCGTTTCATCATTCCGCCTGGCCTGCCTGTCAATGACTGGTGGTCGCCCCCGCAGGTGAGCGAACCCCAGGAAGCAGGCTTTACCACGGTCACCTGGCAGAGCCACATGCCGGCGCGGGTGAAATTGGAGCAGTTGGCGCGTGGGCTGCACATCCTAGTGGCTGAAGGTGAACTACAGGCCGACGACACAATCACGCTAATCTACGGCGACACCCGACGCGGCTCGCCGGGCGCGCGTGTGCAGCGCACAGCGGCGGCCGGCATTGCGTTTCATGTGGCGTCCGATGTGGATGGCAACGATAAGTTCCGTTTGCTCAGCGCCGCGCCTACTGTTACCACCGTGCCCGGCGCGCCGGCTGAGATCTACCTGGCCGCACCCTCGCAGGCGCGCACCGGTCAGCCGTTCAGCGTGCGCGTGGCCATACTTGATTTCTACAAGAATGCGGTCAGCGATTTTCGGGGCGCGATTACGCTGCGCAGCCGCGGCCCACGGACATCAGCGCCGGCCGCCGTCACCCTGACGCCGGCGGATGGCGGCATCAAGACGATCAGCGTAACGCCGCGGCAGGCTGGCGTGCTCGCGTTCG
>CAZEPA010000847.1:0-1655 GCA_964513955.1 uncultured Anaerolineae bacterium
CTTCGTTGATCTGCGCCGCGTGCGGATGGATCGTCAGTTGATGGGCGACGCGCAGGCCGCGCCCGAACAGGAATTGCCGCGCCTCTACCTGGCGCTGATGCTCTTTCGCCAGCCAGTGGAGGCTGATCAGCACGTGCATGCGCGCTTGCGCCTGCGCCATGACACCATGCGCCTGCTCAGCAACATGCGCACCTTGCAGCAGCGTCTGCCTGACCTGGCGCGGCCTACGCTGCGCATTAGCCAGATTGATGGGATCTTGCGCCCGATAGACGCCGCCGCGCGGCTGGTGGTGCGGGTGGCGAGCGAATCGTGGTTGGTGCAGCAGCGCATGGATCTCTACGAGCGCAGCCTCAAGCAGGTAACGGTGGAGCTGGATGGTCATCGGCTGCGCCAGCTCGGTCTGCCGCCTGGGCCGCTCTACCGCCAGATTCTACAGGCGGTCCGCGCCGCACGCCTCGATGGCGAAGTGCATAGCCTGGCCGAGGAGATGGCCCTGGCGCGGCGGCTGGCGGAGGAAGAAAATGCGGAAGCGCAAAGCGCAGAGTGCAAAGTGCAAAGCGCAGAGTGACAGTCCTTTAGGGCGTCGCGACGACGATCGTCGGCTCGCACGTCACCGGAAAGTTGACGGAGTTGGCGATGAAGCACAGCTCGTGCGCGCGGGCGTGCAAGTGTGCAGCGAGCGCTGGGTCCGCGCCAGGCAGAATCGTCGTCGTGGGGCGCAGCACGACGGACGTGAAGCGACCGCCGCCGCTTGCGGTCTCCACCATGCCGCCGCGGGCCTTGTCCGCATAGTCCACCACCACCACGCCAGCTTCAGCCGCCAGGTGCAAATACCACAGCATGTGACATGCCGACAAGGACGCCACCAGCAGGTCCTCAGGATTGTAACGCGTGCGGTCGCCGCGAAAGGCAGGATCGGACGAGCCGGGAATCGCCGGCTTGCCCGACGCGGTGATCTCGTGTTCGCGCTCATAGGCTCGATAGCTGCTGGTGCCCTGGCCCAGGTTGCCGGTCCAGGTCACTTGGATGTCATACGTGTGTTCGTTCATGTTTTCCACCCTGGTTATGCGCCAGGCCGCGGATGCGAAATCTATCCGCACAGCCTGAGCGTCAATTGGCTATTTTCTCTCAAGTGTGTTATAAGTATTGGCGTTGTTTTGATAGGCGCCGGACGACATCTGTTGCCGTGACGGCGCCATCGCTTGTATTTGGGCTGAGAGTGCGACTTGGCTCACATGTGAAGTCAGGAAGGACTCTCAGTTGACTTTTGCTCGTTTCAATCTTAGCCCGCGCCTAGCAGCGGGCGTCCATGCGCTCGGTTATCAAGAACCGACGCCGATCCAACAACTATCCATTCCGCCGATTATGGCTGGGCGTGATGTCATGGGCCTGGCCCAAACCGGCACCGGCAAGACGGCCGCCTTTGCGCTTCCCATCCTCCAGCGGCTCGAACAAGGCCCGCGTCAGCGCGTGCGCGCGTTGATCGTCGCGCCCACGCGTGAATTGGCGGAACAGATCAACGTCGCCTTTGCCGACCTGGGCCGGCAGACCGGTTTGCGCTGCATTGCCATCTACGGCGGCGTGGGCGTCGGCAACCAGTTGCAGGCGCTGCGCGCCGGCCCCGAAATCGTCGTGGCCTGCCCCGGCCGGCTGCT
>CAZEPA010000848.1:0-1654 GCA_964513955.1 uncultured Anaerolineae bacterium
CGGGCGGCAGACTGCTGGCTGTCCATTCGGACAATGACGATGTGATCCTGGATTTTACGGCGAAGTTCCTGCAAGAGAACCGCCTGGCGATTCAACTGGCGCAGCAGGCCGGGGCGACCAAACTGCCTGAAGCGCCGCGTGCACTGCGCACGCTGCTGGTCGAAACCCTGCTGGATGCCCTGGACAAGCAGGGAGCTTTGCGTGGAGACGCACGCCCCTTCTCAATCACGGCTTACCATCTGACCAACAGCGGCCAGGGCGCGGCGCTCGATCTCTATCATTTGCCGCTGCAAGTTGTCAGTTTCCTGCACGACATGCACCAGGCCGAATACCACCTGGACTGGGCGGCCGTTGTACAGCGCGCCTGGGAGCTACCGCCGCCGCCCAAAGGCGGGAAAGCAGCCGCGGCGCCCCCAGCCGAATTCAAACCACGGCGCAACTGGCTTTATGAGGATCTCTTTCGCCTGCCTGGCAATGCGCCTGCGTTCATTCGCACCTATTTTCTGCGCGTGGCCTTGCGCGCCGTGCGCAATGTGCCCACAGATCCCCGCGGCGCCTATTCGGTCAAAGATCAGGCCGAGTTGGTTTCGTGGAAAATCACCGAGAGTTTCTTGAGGAGGATTTTACAGATGGACAAACAACGAATCGCCGAGATTCGACAGTTGGGAGATCGCCTGGCTGCCTACGTCAGCGGGCAGAATGACCGTCGCTTCTTCCGCGAGTTCTTCTCGCTGCAAAACTACGGCCATCTGCGCAACGCGCTAATCAAAGCCAACATGGCGCATGTGCGCCGCGGTCAGCCGCCCTTGATCACCCTGGATCCGTACCTGGTCGTTTTCGAGGAAGGCGATGAGGTCGCGCATGCCGATTGGCGGCTGGCGCGTGATTTAGTCTTGATTCGCATGATCGAACAACTGCACGGCCAGGGATGGCTGCGTCAGAACGCGGATGCCATCCCCGACGTGGCTGAGACGGCTGAAAATGCTGAGAATCGTCAAACCGACACACCAGAGGAGAATTGAACCATGTCATTCGTTACCGGTCTGCTGTTGATTGATGCGCCTGCGTCGGCGCTGAACAACCTGGGCAGTATTCCCGGCGCCCGCACAGACAACACGGTGGGCGTCAAGATGATCAAGGCGCGCGACGGCGCCTATCCCTACGTCTCCGCGCAGGCTTTTCGTTACTGGCTGCGCGCCACCCTGGAAGATGCGCAAATTGGCTGGCAAAAGGCGCCTATCTATCGCGAGGAGAAGGTTGCGTACACCGACGCCAATCCAATCCTTTTCTGGGATGATGATCTGTTTGGCTACATGCGCGCCCCTTCCGGGAAAAAATCAGCGCAAGAGAAGCGCGCGGCCGACGCCAGCCGCGCCGGTGAGACGCCCACCAGCGACACGATTACACGCGTCTCGCCCTTCCGCGTCAGCACCCTGGTTTCCATCGCGCCAGTGGCTGTGACCGAAGATTTCGGCGTGATGGCCCGGCACGAAGGCGACCCCGTGCCGCACGAGCACCAGTTCTACCGCACCACGCTCAAGGGCCTCTTCTCGCTCGATCTGCACGCAGCCGGCACCTTCTCCTATCGCCAGAAGACCGGTTTTCGTAATCTGGACGACGGCCGCATCGAACAGGCGCGAAAACAGGGGCTGGA
>CAZEPA010000849.1:0-1652 GCA_964513955.1 uncultured Anaerolineae bacterium
ACTTGCAGCGTGCCATCCTTTTCCGAGATGGATTTGACCTTGCCCGCGATCACATCGTCGGCCACCTGGCTGATGGGCACGGTCTCCACCGTGTCCCGGCCCTGACGCAACGTCGAGAAAAGGAAGGTGGCCAGAATGGCCAGCAGGATGATATACAGAAAGCCGTTTCGCAACGAACCTTGTCCCATGGTCTCCTCGGGTAATGCACGTCGATATCTACCGCTTGCAGTCTAACATAGCGGCCAGATGCTGTCAACTGCATGGTATCATTGCCTCAGGGCTTCTCAAAAGTCGCGGTAATGCCAGGTATCAGAAGACTCCTCCTCATGCTAGACTAGGACTTGCAGAAGAACCTAACAGCATTCAGGAGGAGTCACCATGGAGTCTAGCACAGATTGCACCAAGGAGCAGGAATTCCTGGAGCAGGATGAGTCGACGATACGAAGCCTGTATGAGCGCCTACAGAGGGTGCCAGATCAGCGGAAGGCACGTGGCAAGCGCTACGAAGCGGCCGTGGTACTGACCTTGCTGGTATTGGCGAAGCTGGCAGGTGAAACGAAGATGAGCGGCATAGCGCAGTGGGCTCGGCTGCGAGCGGAGTGGCTCAGCCAGGTGCTGTCCTTGCATGGCGGCAAAGCGCCATGTGCCAACACCTACCAATACGTGTGCGATCACATGGACAAGTCGGCGCTCGAGGCCGAGATTGAGGCGTTCACAGCTGAGCTAGCGGCCAAAAAGGCGGCCAAGTCGGCTGAAAAGCCGCGCAAATGGCGTCAGTTAGCCATCGATGGCAAAGTGTTGCGCGGGACTGATCGGCAGGTAGCGCCTGGACGAGAGGCGCACATGTTAGTGAGCGTGTATGTGGTTGGGACACGACGGGTCTGCAAACAGGCGTTGGTGGAAAAGAAAGGCAAGGAACCTGCCGCAGCCATGAGCCTGGTTGAACAACTCAATCTGAAGGGTTGCGTCGTCAGCGCTGATGCACTCCATACTCGACCCAAGTGGTGCCGTGCGGTGCGCCAACGAGGCGGCCACTATCTTCTGATCGTCAAGGGCAATCGTCCAGAACTCTACGAAGACATCTCCTTGCTGTTTGAAGCCGGTCCGTTCCCGGATTTGCCGGAGCAGCGGGCCCAGACAGTCGACAAGAAGCACGGTCGGCTCGAAGTCCGCACCTTACGCATCAGTTCTGCGCTGACCGATTTCCTCAAACCCGGCTGGCCAGATGTTGCTCAGGTCTTCCAAATCGAACGCCGGGTCACCCGAGGTGATAAATCCAGTTGCGAGTGTGCCTATGGCTTCACCAGCCTGACGGCGCGTCACGCCACACCACACCAAGTGCTTGATATGATCCGTTCCCACTGGCAGATTGAGAACGTCCTGCACTGGCGACGCGACGTCACGCTGGGTGAAGACGCCTGTCAGGTCAGCCGTGGCCAGACGCCCGCTATCCTTGCCGCTCTCAACAACCTCGTCCTTTTCCTGATCGACCACACCGGAAGTCGCAATGCGGCCGAGACCATCCGCACCTTCGCAGCTCATCCCGCCAAAGCCTTGGCCCTCATCATGTCACCAATCTGACTTTTGAGAAGCCCTGCGAAACCCGTGCATGGGCTGGACAAGGCGCCAAATCTGTGCTAACATCTGACTTG
>CAZEPA010000850.1:0-1648 GCA_964513955.1 uncultured Anaerolineae bacterium
TCTGATCGGTGTCTACATTCTCGGCTCGCAAAGGGCAGGCCGTGGCGGTCAACGTCGTAAATTTGTTCATGGTCATCATCCTTCATATCATGCTCCGCACATCCACGACGCGGCCGTGCAACGCCGCGGCCGCGGCCATCATGGGGCTCATGAGGAAGGTGCGCGCGCCCTTGCCCTGACGGCCCTCGAAATTGCGATTGCTGGTGCTGGCGCAGTATTTACCGGCCGGCACCTTGTCTTCGTTCATGGCCAGGCACATGCTGCAGCCCGCGCCGCGCCACTCAAAGCCGGCTTCCTTAAAAACACGGTCCAGCCCCTGGGCTTCGGCCGCTTGTTTGATCCATTTTGAGCCGGGGACTACGAGCGCGCGCACGCCATCGGCCACGCGGCGCCCCTTCACCACATCCGCCGCCGCGGTCAGGTCTTCCAGGCGTGAGTTGGTGCAGCTGCCAATGAACACGTAATCAATGGGCTGGCCAGCCATGGGCTGCTGAGGTTTGAGTCCCATGTAGGTCAATGCTTTTTCAAGCGTGGCGCGATCTTCGGCGCTGCTCATCTCATCGAGACCAGGGATGCGCTCGCTAATGCCCACACCCATGCCCGGATTGGTGCCATACGTCACCATCGGCTCCAACTGCGAGCCGTGCAGCGTGATCTCACGATCAAAAACCGCGTCCGCGTCGCTGGCCAGGTTTTGCCAGCGCGTCACGGCGCGCGCAAAATCATCGCCCTGTGGAGCCAGGCGGCGTCCCCGAAGATACGCAAAGGTGGTCTCATCGGGCGCAATCATGCCGGCGCGCGCGCCTCCTTCGATGCTCATGTTGCAAATCGTCATGCGCTGCTCCATGGAGAGGCTGCGAATCAGCGAGCCGCGATACTCAAAGACATGCCCAGTGCCGCCGCCTACGCCAATCTGGCGAATGATCGCCAAAATGATGTCTTTGGCCGTCACGCCAGGCGCCAACACGCCCTCGACATTGATAGCAAAGGTCTTGGGTTTACTTTGCAGCAAGCACTGCGTCGCCAGGACATACGCGACTTCGCTGGTCCCAATGCCGAAAGCCAGCGCCCCAAAGGCGCCATGGGTCGAGGTGTGACTGTCGCCGCAGACAATGGTCATGCCAGGCTGCGTGATGCCGAGCTCCGGGCCAATCACATGCACGATGCCCTGTGTATCGCCGGCAATGTCAAACAGCGTCACACCGAAGTCCGCGCAGTTTTCGCGCAATGTGCGCACCTGCTGCGCTGCGTCGGACGGCCACAGCGCGATGTCCATCGGTCGTGTGGGGATGGCATGATCCATCGTGGCAAACGTGCGTTCAGGCCGGCGCACCTTGAGACCGCGCTCACGCAGCATGGTAAATGCCTGCGGAGACGTCACCTCGTGAATCAAATGTGCGTCCACATATAGCACGGCTGGCGCCCCTGGATCCTGCACCACCACGTGACGATTCCAAACTTTCTCAAACAGCGTTTGTCCCATGTTACGCCTTCATCATTCCTTGTTCCATCTCTGCCTCTTCCACTACGCCTTCGTTAGCGGCTTCGATGGCAGCCACCTGCTCTTGCGGCGCCACGCGCCAGAAGAGCGGGAGTTGGTTCTTCCAATCAGTCAGAATGGCGGCCGCGCGCGGGCTGCCGGTGCACG
>CAZEPA010000851.1:0-1642 GCA_964513955.1 uncultured Anaerolineae bacterium
CCTGATCGTCGCGCAGCGGCTGGAGCACATCGCCCGCTGGGCCAGCACGGCCCGGCTGAGCAACCCGGTGACGCAGATCCCGCGCGGCGCGGTCCAGATGGAGATCTACAGCGAGCGGCCGGATGGGACGGTCGCGGAGCAGCCGCTCGACCCTTCATCGGGCGTGCGGCTTGCCTATGCGCTTGTGGATGGCCGCTGGCGCTGGCCGCGCTTCCGCATCCGCCTGCGCAACACGCTACCCGACCGGCGTTTTTTCTGCATGTTGCTGGACCTGACCGAGAGCTACAGCGTCTACGCCGGGCTGCTGCCGCGGGGCGGCGTGTGGCTCGAACCGAGCGGCCAGCAGGGAGATGCCGTCTGGGCCAGCGTGCTCGTGCGCGGCCAGCAGCGCACCACCATTGATGGCTACATCCCGGACAAGCTGTTCAAGCAGTCCATGGACGCGCTGCAGGCGAGCGTCCCGCCGGTCAAAGAGATGCAGGTGCGCGACATCCTCAAGCTGATCGTCAGCACCGACGAGGCCGACGCCACGCTGTTGCAGCAAGGCGACCTGCCGGTCACGCCGGTGGCGCCGGTCATGCGCGCCATTCCCAGGCGGCTGAACACCCTGAACCGCCTGATGGCCCGCGTCCACACCCGCGCCCTTGGCGTTGCGCCCGGCAGCGACGAGGCCTTCAGCGACTGGACGACGGTGGAGGTTGCAGCCACAGTCGTGCGCCCCGCAGAGGCGGTGAAGGTTTCTTGAGCAGACAAATTCATCCCATCCTGAATTGGGCATTGCCCCGAGCAACTGAGGTTACACCGCCATGAGCATCTTGAAGCGGCTTTTTGGCAGGAAGAACCCTTCCCTCAAAAAGCCGGACGCTGTCGGCTTTGCTATCGAAAGCGTATACCAGGACAACATCAGACTCTGCTACGCTACGTCTTGGGAGGAAGTCAGGCGGATCGTGGAAAGTAATCCTCAGTTGCTTTCGATCGAGGGCATGGCCTTCATCCAGGCGATAATCGACGCATGTCGGCAAACCAACAACGAACACCTGGCACCTATCCTCGAGCAAAATCAACGGCTGATGATGTATTGCGCAGACGTCGGGATTGAGGCTGCCTTTGCCGACTTGGGCGCAGTATCCTTGAATGACTGGCGGGCTGCGGCAATTGGGCAATGGGAAGCTGCCGATGAACCGCTGGCTGTCGCTATTACAGCCCTTTTGGCTGTAGATGGCCCCATTGCCTACTGTCGCCTCATCCGAGACCACCCTATCATTGTTGAGGAGGAGTCACAGAGACGGTTGAAGCAAACCGCAGATGATTACCGTTTCTCAGCGAAACCCGATCAGGCTGACGATCTGGAACAGCGCATGCAGATGCTTGGCGGGGCAATAGAGATGCTAAAGTCCCAAGCGCTACTCTCTCCAGGCAAAAATGATCCACTCCACAACCCGGAACACTGGGCAAGGGCGATGGTGGTTGGCGCTAGGATTCATGAGGAGCGTGTGGATGGGGATCGCATTCAAAATCTCGAAAGAGCCATAGCATGTTATGAGGCAGCGTTGGAGGTGTATTCGGTGGAGCAGCACCCCGCCGAATGGGCGCAGGCTCTGTTCGAACTGGGTACCGCCTGTATCCTTCTGGTCTATTTTCA
>CAZEPA010000852.1:0-1640 GCA_964513955.1 uncultured Anaerolineae bacterium
GAGGATTTGACCAAGCCCCACCACTCACACCCTGCCCCAAAACGTCACGCTCAACCCACCTCATGTCCTCACGCCTCACGTCCTCACGCCTCACGCCTCACGCTTCCCCTCCTCCCTCCCTCACCCCTCACTGCGCCTCCGTCTCGATCTCTGCACTCATCCCCCAGCGCAGGTCAGCCGGCAGCTCATCGAGGGCCACGACGACCGTGTAGACCACGTCACCGGCGACGATGTTTGCCTGCGGAGCGATGCGCACGACGCGGCCGGCGATCTCGGTATTGAGTGGCGTCACCACGACCTTGACTGGCTGCCCCACCGCCACACGCACCACGTCGCGTTCGCTCAGGTCGGTGGTTTCGACCTGCAGCTGACTCAGGTCAGCCAACGTCAACACCGCTGCGCCGGGCAGCACCATCTCGCCCGCGCCGGTGTTGAGGTCGGTGACGGTACCGGTGAATGGTGCACGCAGCGTCAGGTTGGCCAGGTTGGATTCGGCCAGGGCCAGGGCGGCGGTTGCCTCGGTAACGGCCGCTCCGGCGGCGGCCACGTCCTGGATGCGTGCCCCCGCGGTCAACAGGTCGAGTTCGGCCTGGGCGCTGTGGACCTGGGCGGTCGCCTCGGCGATCTGGCCGGCGGTGGCTTTGGACAACAGTTTGTCCAGGGTGGCCTGTGCCTGCTGGACCTGGGCGCGCGCGGCGGCAACGGCCGCGGCATTGGGCGCCGCAAACAGCGCGTCGTAACGCGCCCTGGCCGCGGCGTAGTTATTGGTGGCTTCCTGCAGCAGGCGGCTTTCGGGGCGTGCGCCGATGTCAGGGTTGCCGGCCACCCGGTCGTAGGCCGCCTGCGCCTGCTGCAAGGCGGCTTCGGCATTGGCCCGCGCGGCCTCGGCGGCGATCTTTTCATCGTCGCCCGGTCCGCTGAACAGGCGCTGCTGTGCGGCCTGCGCTGCCGCCAGGGCCGCCCGTGCCGCGGCGATTTCTTCGGGCCGTGCGCCCTCCGTGAGCTGGGTCAGCCGCGCCTGGGCCGCCTCGAGGCGCGCCTGGCCGGCATCCACCTCCTGGGAACGGGCGCCGGCACGCAGGGCCTCTAACTGCGCCTCGGCACGCGCCTTGGCCGCCTCGGCCTGGGTCAGGGCGGCCGCAGCCGCAGCTGTGTCCAACGTCACCAACGGCGCGCCGGCCTCGACGTGGTCGCCCACGGCCACGTCAACCGACGCCACCCGACCAGCGGTCGTGAAACCAAGCTCGGCGTGGTGCGCCGGCACGACGTAACCCGAGGCCTTGGCGCTGCTGCCGCTGGCTGGTTGTAGGGGAATCGTCGGCACGGCCGTTGCTGCCGGCGTGGGCACCGGCGTCGCGGTTTGGGCGCAGCCAGCCAGGGTTATGATCAACGCAAGGGCCAGGATGCCCATCCATCGTCCGCTCAATCGTCTATTGTAGCTGTTCACCGTCATCCCTGTCTCACTGATACAATCGTCGAGCCGAAGCTCGAGCTCCTATCCGTTCAATCCGTTCCCGGCACGGCCGTCCACGAATGTGGACACGAATACACAAATCGCCGCCTGAATCCGTTCAATCCGTTCCCCGGGGTGGGACCGTGTCCCACCAGCGTTGACAGCAATCCGTTCCCCCTACTCCTTA
>CAZEPA010000853.1:0-1640 GCA_964513955.1 uncultured Anaerolineae bacterium
AGGCTGTAGCCGTCCATGAGCGGCATGAGAATGTCCGTGATAATCAGCGCCGGGCGCTCAACCTCGACGCGCGAGAGCGCTTCGCGCCCGTTGCGCGCTGAAACCACCGGGTAACCCTTGAAGCGCAGGGTCACTTCAAGCAGCTCGCGCACGTTGGGGTTATCTTCAACAACCAGGATGGGTCCGTAGGGAATGTTCATGACCGTGATTTTAATGCAGTTACGATTAGAATAAGTTTACATTTGCCTTGCGGTTTTTAAGCTCCACGCCCGGCGGGCCAGTCGCGCAGTTCGTTCTCGTCGGCCAGCGCTTCGAAGAAGCGCACCAGGTCAGCGTGGCGCGTTTCGGCCAGCGCCAGCGCGGCGGGAGTATTCAACCGGTCGCGCACGCGGCGCAGCTTGAACAGGTACTCATGGTAGGCCGAGTGCGGCTCGCCGGGCTCCTTCTCGCCGGTGTCGAGGAAGCGCTGTGAGGGGTGTGCATAGGTGGGCTGCCCGGCCTGCACGGCGTAGGCGATGGTGCGCGCCACGCCGATGGCACCCAGCACGTCGAGCTTGTCGGCGTCGAACAGCACCTGCGCCTCCAGGCTGACGGGGCGCTGGTTGCCGCGGAAGCGGTGCGCGCGGATGCATTCCTGCACGCGCTCGATGCGCTCCTCGCTCCAGCCTTCCTCCCGCAGGATGCGCGCGGCCTCTTCGGCTGAAGCCTCATGGTGGCTGACCCGTCCGCCGCCTGCCGGGTGGCTGCCTTCCACATCGTGCAGCAGCGCAGCCGCCCGCACGATCTCCAGGTCGGCGCCGGCAACCGCGGCCAGTTTCTCGGCCAAATGATAGACGCGCAGGACGTGGTCAAAGCCGTGCACGGCGTCGTTTTGCGGGTAGAGCGCGCGGGCCTGCGCGATGGTGGGCATATGGGAAACCTCCAGGGTGGAATAAGCGATTGTACCATTGAGGAAGCTGTTAGCCATTAGCTTTTAGCGATTAGCCAGAAAAAACCAATGGGATATTTCTGCGGTAGGGGCATGGCGATGCCGGACGGAACCGCGGTTAAGCGCAATCTTGCCGTGCCCTTGCGATGATTTACCCCTTTCGTTGGGCGGTTGGGCGAAGCATCCGGAACGGCGTTTCGTTTGCATCCGTGGGGCTTTTCTGGATGCTGTCGCCCTTACGAATGCGTGGCTTTGACTGCTTGCCTTCTTGGATTGGGTTATCTTATCCTCCCCATCCTGCATATCCTGTTAAATTCCCTGTGAATAAGAAACGGGGTCCTGCGCTGACGCAGAACCCCGTTTCTTCAAACCGCTAAAATCTTATGGACCGACGATGCGTCCTTCCACCACCGGTCCGACCGGTGAGTTGGCCGCGATGTAGTTGATGACCACCTGCATCAGGTCGTCGCCGGGTTGCACCACGTTGGTGCCCTGCGTCAGCACGGTGAAGCCGTCGCCGCCGCCGAACATGAAGTCATTGGTGACGATGCGCACCGTGTCCGCCGGGCCGATGGGAATGTGCGCGCCGCCCATGCCGTCGGGCGTGCGCCACATGCCGGTCACCACCGGTGCCGTGCCGTTGCAGGCAAAGGTCACCCGCATGCCCGAAACCTGCGGGAAGCGTCCCGTGGCGATGGCTACGTTGCAGAAC
>CAZEPA010000854.1:0-1635 GCA_964513955.1 uncultured Anaerolineae bacterium
CCTCCATCGAGCAGAAGCAGATTGCCCAGCAGCAGGCTGAACAGATGCAGTTTACCTTGCAGCGCGAAGAGCAGGAGGCGCAACGTAAGCGCATCGAGGCCGAAGGCGTCAAATCGGCTGCTATCTTGCGCGCGCAAGGCGAAGCCGAGTCGCTGCGCCTGGTCAACGAGCAGATCGGTACGAACGACAACTTGTTGGTTTACCGCTACATCGAGAAGTTGGCGCCTAACATCAGCGTGATGCTGCTGCCGTCAGGCAGTCCCTTCCTGGTGAACCTGGATCAGCTCAAGGGCGGGGCAGCCACGTCTACCACCAACCCACCGAAGTAACTGCGGTCGGAAATCGGCCTTTTCACCTGTTGTAACCAAAAGCCGGGCCATCAGCCCGGCTTTTGATTTGGCGCCCCCGGCAGGACTCGAACCTGCGACGCACGGTTTAGGAAACCGACGCTCTGTCCCCTGAGCTACGAGGGCACATGGATGTCTGCGATGAGTCAACCTGGATCTGCCAACGACCTTCGCATCTGCCACGCGCAAGTTTAGCATGAAAGCTCCTTTTGGGCAAGGCGTCTGCGCCAGGCCAGGACGAACCAGGCCGCGCCGAGCATCAGGAAGAACAGGTCGGCCGCCAGCGCAGCTCGCTGACCGAGCCAAAGCCAGGTTTCATCCCCGCGCAGCAGTTGCAGCCCGGCGTCTGTCAGGGCGCCCAGGAATAAGGCAGCGCTGGCGAGCACGCCTGGCGCCAGGCTCCGTGTGCGCAGCCGTAGCACGCCCATCAGCAGCGCCAGACTGAGAATGACACCTAGACCTTGCACGGGCACGCGTGGCAAAAAGACGCCGTAGAGATCAGGCCAATCAAAGGCTGCCAGCATTGGCCAGCGCGCGATGTCCACCGGCCGCCCATACGCGCAGCCGGCGCACCAGCAACTGAGCCAGGCCGTGGTTTGCAGCAGGAGCAGCGGCGGCGTGAAGCGGTCAGCTGCGGCCCATTGGCCTGGTTGGCGGCGCGCACGCCAGGCGAGCGCGGCCAGAAAGCCGGCCAGCGCGCCGTGGGCCGACAGGCCGCCTTCCCAGAGATACAGGGCTTGCAGAGGATGTTCGCGAAAGTAGGCCCATTGCGCCAACACATACGTTGTCCGTCCCGCAGCCAGCGCGATGAGGAGCCAGGGCAGGGCGTCATCCAGCGCGCGGCGCAGGGCAGCCGGCCAACCGGCGGTCTGGCGCGAGAACTGGCCGCGCCGCGTAAGGTGGGCTGAGCCGGAGTCTGACTGTACGCCCGGCCGGCCCTGCCATTGAGGATCGGCCCACGCCAGCCAGAGCAGCGCAGCCAGCAGGCCGCCGCTCATGAGTAGGCTGTACCAGGCCACGCGCACAGGGCCGATCACAACGACCGGTGGAAACAAGAGCCTATTCCGTCAAGTCGCGCAGGCGGCGCACTTCAAGCTGGAATTTTTCATGCAGTTGCGCCAGTTTTTCTGCGGAGGTGGACTCGGCCGTGATGATGATATGAGGATAGTCGGGATCAGGGCGGATGAGCACCCATTCGCGCTCGTCATATATCAGCTTGATGCCTTCCTGCGCCTCGCCGGTGTGATGAATTTCGGTCAGGCGGCGCATCACACTGCCTTTGATTTCC
>CAZEPA010000855.1:0-1629 GCA_964513955.1 uncultured Anaerolineae bacterium
GGCCGGTGTGGCGTCATAGCCGGGCAGACAAGCAGCCAGCACGGCGGCGGTCTGTGGAAAACGCACTTCGAAGCGCCGTTCGCGGTTGAACGGGTCTTCGAACCCTGGCTGCGCCGCCTCCAGGAAAGCTGCCAGTTCAATGATCCGATCCACGGCGTAGCCCTGGACGAAGCGCAAGGCCGACAGCTTCTCGCCCCGACGATAGCGCCCCAGGCCCACCAACAGGTTGGTGAGCGCCTCGTTGACCAGCGCGTCCACGGTCTGCGTTACCGGCTGCGGTTGGCGCGGCGCGGATAACCAGGCATCCGGGTTCCAATCGGGCGCGCACCAAACCCAGCGCCCAACCGCGTACGACACCGACGCCAGTTCCGCCGGTTCAAACACGGCGAACTCCCCGTAGAGGCCATCGCCGTAGAGGAATTTGAAGCCATCAGCGGTGTTCTGAAAGGTGTAGGCCAGCGGACAGGCCGTCGCCAGCCAGCTCAGGTCTTGCAGATAGTTCGCTTTGTGACCTTCACGGACCACGACATAGAAATCGAGGTCCGAGTAGGCATCCAGGCGGGCCCATTCCACACCGACCGACCCCAACCCCAGGAGGCCGAGGGCGGACGGCGTGCTAGCCAATGCCTGACCGATGGCATCCAAACGGTCGAGCAAGCGATCGGCAAAGCGATTTTCAGTCATCAACGCATGCCCACGTGTCAATAGCCGAGATCACGAATTTCCCGCTCATCAAAACCGAAGTGGTGCGCGATTTCGTGCAAAACTGTTTTGCGCACCTGCTCGCGAATCGCATCGGGGGTGCGAAAGGCCTGCTCGATCGGCCCCTGGAAGATGGTAATGCGGTCGGGCGGCACCAGGTTGTAACCAGAGTCGCGACGGATCAACGGAATGCCCTCGTACAAACCGAACAGGGTGTAGCCTGGCCCCACGCGGCTGCGCGCCAAATGTCCTGGCGTCGGCCACAATTCAACCGTAATCGCCACATTGCGCAGATAGCCCAGAATTTGCTCAGGCATACTGGCAACCGCTTCCACCACCAGGGCTTCAAAATCCTCTGAACTCAGCATGGGTTTACTCGTTGCCGTTCTGCTCGTGCTTCTTATCCGCGCGTTTGCCCAGGCCGAGCACACGGAACCGTTCTGGCAGCTCAATCTCCGGCACCCGGATATCCTCCGCCAGGCTGTCGTACTTGCGCAGCAAGCGCCGCACGGTCGAACGCGCGCGCGCCGCGCCGTACGCGCCCTGGCGCTGCGCCTCCTGCCACCACTTCGGTTGGGAGGCAGGCACCGGCGCGCCCCACTGAATTGCGGTCGCGGCCCAAGTCAGGCCGGCGCCAAAGCTCACAAAGACGAGGTGATCGTTTTTCTTGACGCGGCCGGATTCGATGGCTTCGCACAGCGCCAGGGGAATAGAGGCCGTGGAGGTGTTACCATAACGTTCCAGGTTGATGAAAATCTTCTCGCGCGGAATCTTGAGCTGGCGCTGCACGGACGATTCGATGATCCGCGCGTTGGCCTGATGGGGAATGATCAGGTCAATATCATCCAGGGTCAGGCCAGCTTTTTCAACCACCTCACGCGTGGCGGTCGCCATGATGCGAGTGGCGAAGCGGAAGACGGCCGCGCC
>CAZEPA010000856.1:0-1626 GCA_964513955.1 uncultured Anaerolineae bacterium
GACCATGACGGCGACGTGGATGTGCTCGACAGCCAACTGGCCGCCGGTCATTGGAATCAGGTTGGCGCGTGGACAGGCGCGGACAGCTGGCTGCTCGGCGGCAACGCCGGCACCGATCCTTCAACCCACTTCGTTGGCACGACCGACGGCCAGAACCTCATTGTGCAGCCGGGCGCGGGGCGAGTGGGCATCGGCACGACGAGCCCGATCGATGGCAAGCTGGCCGTCGCCGGCGGCGGCGGCCGCGGCGTCTATGCGACCAGCGCCAGCACCGATGGTGTGGTGGGCGAGAGCGGCAGCGGCGTTGGCGTCTCGGGCATCAGCACGAGCTTTTATGGCGTGGATGGCTCCACGCAGAGTACGAGCTACGCCGGCGTGCGCGGCATCAACCTGTCAACGGGCGTGTACGGCGCGGGGGTCTACGGCCTGAGCACCAACGGTCCGGGCGTCAACGGTGTGAGCACCAGCGGCAACGGCGTCAACGGTGTGAGCACCAGCGGCAACGGCGTCAAGGGTGTCAGCACCGACAGCGCGGGTGTGTACGGCTTCAGCAGCGGCAGTAACGGCGTCTACGGTCAGACCGGGGCATCGCTCCAGCCGGGCGTCAAGGGCGTCAACGCTGCGGCCAGCGGCATCGGCGTGCGCGGTGAGGCCAATGCCGCGGGCGGCGTCGGCGTGTGGGGTCAGAGTACGGCCAATACCGGTGTGTATGGCCTCAGCACAGACGGCATCGGCGTGTGGGGTCAAAGCACGACAGGCCCGGCGATGCGCGCCGACGGCAACGCGGTCCAGGCCCGCGCTATGGGCGGCTGGGCCAAGGCGATGGCTTATATTCGCTCCGATGGACTCATTTTTCAATGTTATAATGGGGTCACCGCCGCGTGGAGCGATGGATGCGGCTTCACGGTCAATCACTTCACGGCCGGCGGCTACGGCGTTGACTTTGGCTTCTATGTCCGGGATCGTTTTGTATCCGTCACTCCCACCATGAACGCCGTGGGTAACAACATGGCGGCGGAGTTTGATTTTGGAGCTGCGAACACTACGATTGATGTACGAACCTTCCGCGCCAATCAGTCCGTTGACACGGAAGATACCCGATTTATGATTATCGTCTATTGAGACGCGCGGCCACACGGGGCAATACCCATGTTGAAACGTCTCTTGGCTTGCTCTGTCTTTGCGTTTTGCTGATGCCGCCCAGGGCCTTCGCCCAAACCGGCGGCCCTATAGCCTGATCTGGAGCAATGCCGGCGCGGGCGACAGCACCGCCGGCGCCGAAGCGACGCGCTTGGTGGCCAGCCAGCAGCCTGACATCGTCCTGATGGACTTGCAGATGCCGGAGGGCAACGGCATTGACGCCACGCGCGCCATCGTGACGGCCTCGCCCCACATGCGCATCCTGGTGCTCACGATGTTTGAGGATGACGACTCGGTCTTTGCTGCCATGCAAGCCGGCGCGCGCGGCTATATTTTGAAGGGGGCGGACAAGGGCGAAGTGTTGCGCGCCATTTTCGGTTCTGAGCGTAGCGTGGGACGGCGTGCGATTAACGAGGTCGAAGAGAAGATTAAAACCGGAACTGTTAAAGACTTAGAAGACTTGTTAGACCAGGTTGGACCTGGTTA
>CAZEPA010000857.1:0-1621 GCA_964513955.1 uncultured Anaerolineae bacterium
CCTCCACGACCATCGTTCCGCCCACCGCGACGTTGCCGGCGCTGACCGGCACGGGAACGGCGGCAGCGACCCAGACCCTGGCGCCGACCTTCACCTACACCCCCACGCCGCGGCCAACGGCCACGCCCACGCGCACGCCGACCTTGACTCCCACGTTTACGGTTACGCCTGTTCCGCCGCCGACCGACAAGCCCTCGCCGCCAACCCGCTCGGCGCCACGTTAATCGCGAGGTGAACTATGCGCAAGCAATCTCATGGTTTGAGTCATCTGCTGCTGATGGCAAGCGTCATCTTCGGGGCATGGGCAGCAGTGTCAATTCTATGGCTGGCTGCGCTGCGGCCAACGCTTGCGCAAACGCCTATGGTTCGATCTGCGCCACCGGACATTACATTGCAGAAAACCGTTCTGCAAAGCGCGCCGCAGCCCGCTGGCTCACCCATCAACTACGAAATTAAGGCCCACCCGATCCACATGGGTATTGTCACCGGCGTTGTCATTACGGATCGCCTGCCGATGTACACCGAGTACCTATATGCTTCGCCCTCGCCTTCACTGCACGTTGGAGACATGTTGACGTGGACGGTTGGATCACTCTTGCTTGACTACAATATCTCATTGGTAGTTAAGGTGGCGTCTGAAATTCCCCCTGGAACAACCGTCATTACCAATGTTGCCTATTTGACGGCCGATGGCAACGTCAACACCGCATCCAACCCGGCGACAGTCATTATCCAGGGCGCAGATCTGACACCCACCGCGACACCGACTACGTCGCCAACGCCCACGACTGCCTCGACGTGGCGAAGTCATATCCCCTACGTAGCCTGGCAACCAACCAGCACCCCCACCAAGACGCCGACGTCGACCCGAACTCCCACGCGCACGCCGACGCGCACTCCCACTCCGCTGCCGACAGCCACGCCTACGCGGACTCCCACAGCCACCGCCACTCGAACTTCGACGCCTAAACCGACAGCGACCGCAACGGCAACACCTCCGGTTAGCAATGGCAGCTTTGAGACGGGTCAATTAAGCCCGTGGCGCAGCGGCGGGCCGTTATTGTCCAATCAGCCGGTGAGAAACACGATTCCTCCGCTTCCAACTGTGAAACCGGCAGGCAGCAAATCAGCGATCCTGGGCAATCCCGAACTTGGTACAGGAAATACGGGAGGAATTCCTGTTGGGTCAGCCTGGATCACGCAGACGGTGACACTGCCGGCAGCGGGGCCGATCTATCTGCGCTTTTGGTATCGCATGTTCAGTCATGACACGAAGTTAAGCCAAGGCCAACCACAGGATACATTGGATGTAAGTTTTAGCGGCGCCTTGCTGTGGCAGCAAGGAAATACGACCGGTAGTTATGGTCAACCGACGCCATGGGATTCGGGCTGGGTTTGCGCCGAGATCAATCTCTCTGCCGCCGGTTTTGCACCCAATCAGAGAGCGCCAATGCGGTTTGAAGTCTTCAATCGGCGCGATGCTTATTACAACACCTGGTCATGGCTTGATGATATTGCGATTGGAACTAACTATCGCTGTCCGTGAGTGACCCGCGGGATAGAACGGGTGCATGACCGCCTGATGACGATTCGGGGAGTATAATCGCTTCCAGCTATGAAC
>CAZEPA010000858.1:0-1614 GCA_964513955.1 uncultured Anaerolineae bacterium
CGTACACCAGCGCGTCAATCTGCCGATCGGTCGCCTCGATGCGCCGCTGCAGCAGCGCCTTTTCGTGCGGCACACCCTCCGCCGCCAGGCGCCCGTGCAGGTCGAGCATCTGCGTCACCAGCGCCACCATGCGGTCGTGCCGCGCCGCATCGGCAGGGTCGGCGAAGTTGATGGGGCGAATGGGGATGCGGTTCAAATATCGCGGCTCATAGGCGAACCAACCGCCCTGAAAAGCAGAGCTGATACGCTGGAAATGAAATGTGAGCAACCGAGAATTCAGGAGTCCAAGTAAGTATTCGCTTCGTATCGTTGGGCGCGGCACGATTCCGCAGCCACCACCTGCCCCCTGGGGAAAGAAATAGCCGTCGCTATCGAAAGCGAAGGCATTGTGCGGGGACAAAGTTGGCGTGATCAGCTTGGTCGTCGTAAACATCTCCAAGGAAGATGCGAATGTGAGTCCGTACCAATTTGGCCCTTCCATTGCCCCTTTCTGGCGCGCTTCGAGCAACTTTCTATTGCGGAGCAAGTACTGCCACGTCTTTGGGCACTGGCGAAGCTCGGCTTCAGGGAGCAATCGCGTCCGACCGCCGGCACTTGAATACGGATAGAGGAGGAGGCGCGACCCCCGTCCGATCTTGTATCTTTTTAGCGACTCGGCCTTGAGATAGGGTCGTAGAAGCGCGGTTTCGAGCTCAACTTGGTCAGTGGTGTCTTCCGGTCGAAGTAGGAAAGTATTTCCGTTGGATTCAAGCACTTGAAAAACGAACACGCTGTTGGCGCCGGTCTTAACTCCAGTGACCATCAGTTCTGCTACGTCGGAGAGCCGTTGAGGTAAAGTTTCAATCTTGCTGAGCAGTTGAGACTCTATGCTCGATGCCGCAAGCCAAGGGGTTGTGCCAAAGCCTGCTGACGATCGCATCTCAAATACGGCCATCCGCAGAAAAGCGTCCGGTGCCTCGTTCCTGCGATTGAATGCCGCCTCAAACGTGTCGGATGAACCTCCGGTCAGGAACAGAAGACAGGTGTAGGTGGTTGCAGCTTCAAAGACTTGAGCGTTGCCAAAATCGACCAACTTGTTCATCGCCCTGCGCGCGCTTAGCAGACGCCGCATCCCGACTCCGTAGTCGGCCTGCATGAACTTGTTTGGAAGAATGAATCCAAGCAACCCCGTCTCCTTGAGCAATCCGATCCCCTTCTCGATGAAAGCGACATAGATATCAACCTTACCAAACTGTGCAGTTGAGAATCGCTCTTGGATGAACCTCACCTCATCAGGGTAGTGGTCGACCAGATTGTGGATGCGGATATACGGCGGATTCCCGATCACCGCGTCGAAGCCGCCCGCGGCCATCGCCTCCGGGAACTCCTGCTGCCAGTCGAAGGCATTCACCCGCCGCTCCGTCTCCTCGTCCGGCAGGTCGAGCTTGCCGGCGTAGAACTCAGGCCCGATCAGCGAATTGCCGCACTTGATGTTGCTGCCCAGGTCGGGCAGGGCGCGCTCCAGGCCGAGCGACAGCTGGCTGGCCACGCCTTCGCCCTCCAGCACCTTCAGCAGCAGCGACAGCTTGGTCACCTCCACGGCCTGCGGGTCAATGTCCACGCCGTAGATGTGGG
>CAZEPA010000859.1:0-1613 GCA_964513955.1 uncultured Anaerolineae bacterium
CCTGGGCATGGTGTTGGGCATCGTGCTGGTAGGACGCGTCGTACGCCGCACCGGCCCTTCACGCCTGATCAGCCTGAGCATGGTAGGCGGCGCGCTCTTCCTGGCCGGCCTGGCCTTGTCGCCAACATGGGGCGCCAGCCTGGCGCATCTCATTTGGGGCGCCGCTGCGCCAGCCAACCTCGTCGGCGATATTGTTTTGGGCGAGGCCGTGATCATGGCGATGGGGCTGGGCGTGGTCAATTCCTTCATCACGGTGCCTGCCTACACGCAGCTGCAAGAAGAGACGGATGAAAACATGCGCGGCCGGGTCTTCGCCTCGCTGTTCATGATTACAGGCACCCTCTCCATGCTTCCTGTGCTCTTTGCGGGCGCGCTGGCCGATTGGTTGGGTCTGATCACCGTCATGGTGGCGGTCGCGGCGATCATGGGCGCGGCCGGCTTGGTCACGATGGGCCGCCATTCACCGACGTCGCCGCCACGCGCACAAGCCGACGCGCCGCCTGGGGCCTGAGCGCCACAGCGCTGCGCAGCCGCGCGCACGACCCGCCAAAGCCGCACGCGAAAGAGAGAATCCCCGGCGCCAGCACGTCAAAGCCAACGAGGACGAAAATTCCGCTGACCGATTCAACCGAACCGAGAATGATCAGAGGCCGGTTGCGGGAAAATTGTTGTGTTGACACGTGTCATTCGGCTGGTTGCGCCCGGTGGGCGATCTGTCAGGCATCTGTCGCTGACCTATGGGGCGCCAGGCCGCCGGCTGCTCCATAATCAACGGACTCTGTGTGCCCGACTGCCGCCCGCAGCCCGGCGGATGACGGCATGAAGCGGCACAAATCACGAGTTTCGGAGGCGCCTATGTTGTACGGGGAAAGGGTCCGTCTACGGGCCATCGAGCGCACGGATCTGCCAACGTTCGTGCGCTGGTTCAATGATCCGGACGTACGCCAGTTTCTGCTGATGTCCGAACCGATGTCCATGGCGATGGAAGAACGCTGGTTCGAGAATCGGTTGAGCCGCACCGACGATTATCTCTTCGGTATCGAAGCGCATGTCGGCGACGCGTGGGTGCACATTGGCAACAACGGCCTGCATCGTGTTGAATGGAAGAACCGCTTGGCTACCTTTGGCATTGCGCTGGGCGAGAAGGCTTATTGGGGCCAGGGCTACGGCACGGACGCCACGCGCACGATCCTCCGGTATGCGTTTGGCGAGCTGAACCTGCACCGCGTCGAGCTTGATGTGTATGACTTCAACCCACGCGGCATCCGCTGCTATGAAAAGGCCGGTTTTCGCCATGAAGGCGTCAGGCGCGAGGCCATCTTCCGCGACGGCCAGTACCATGATGTCCTGACCATGTCGGTGTTACAGCACGAATTCACGCTGCCAGGCGCCTGAACCGGCTTACGACGGCCGCAGCGCGCGGCGCAGCACCTTGCCATTCGCGGTGCGCGGCAGCTCAGGCACAAAATAAACCAGGCGCGGGCATTTGTAGCGGGCGAGGTGGGCGGCGGCAAAGGTCATGATCTCCTCCGCCCTGATTTGCTGATCGGCGGCTGGAATGACATAGGCCGCGATAATCGTCTTGTCAGGGCCGACCGCCTCGCCCACCACCG
>CAZEPA010000860.1:0-1613 GCA_964513955.1 uncultured Anaerolineae bacterium
ACCACCTTTCGTCATTTCATCGAAGTCTACCTGGCAGGTCAGGCTTGCCTGCGCACGGCTGAGGACTTCGCCTTGATCGCCTACGAACTGGGCGCAGATCGCGCCCGCCAGGCGATCCGCTATTCCGAAGTAACGGTCACGCCTTACACCCATATCTGGCAGCAGAAAGGCATCCGGCCCGCGGAGATCATCGAAGGGCTGGAAGACGGCCGCACACGCGCGCAGCGCGATTTTGGCGTGGAGATGCGCTGGGTGTTCGACATTCCGCGTAACCTGCCGGAACCGGCCGGTTCCTGGACCGCGGCCTACGCGATTCAACACATGGACAAGGGCGTGGTGGGCTTTGGCCTGGGCGGCGACGAGTCCAAGTCGCCGCCAGAGCTGTGGGTGGAGCCATTTCAACGCGCGATTGCCGCTGGCCTCTACAGCGTGCCTCATGCCGGCGAAGTGGCCGGCCCGGGCAGCGTGTGGGGCGCGCTGCGACAGCTAGGCGCCCGGCGCCTGGGCCACGGCGTGCGCAGCAGCGAAGACCCGGCGCTCGTTGCCCACCTGGCGGCGACGCAAATTCCGCTCGAAGTGAACCCCACCAGCAATTTATGCCTCAAGGTCTATCCCGACTTCGACCACCATCCCCTGCGCCAACTGTGGGACGCGGGCGTTTATCTGACGGTCAATTCGGACGACCCGCCGATGTTCAACACCACGCTGACCGCGGAGTACGCGGTGCTCGTCAACCATTTTGCTTTCACGGTCGAGGAGTTGGAGCGCATCAGCCTCAACGCCGTGGCCGCGGCCGCGCCGCTGGGCTTGACGCCAGCCGCGCGCCAGCACATGGCGGCCGATTTCCGCGCTCAGTTTGCCGATCTGCGCCAGGTGCACGGGCTGTCTGGTCAGGAGGCTGCCCATGCCTGAGATTCACCTGGTCGCTGCCGATCGCCTGCCGCTGCCGGAGCTGACCGCCCTGCTCAACGCGGTCTACGCCGATTATGCCGTGCCCGTGCAGCGTTCAGCGGAACAGGTGGAGGCAGGCCAGCGGGCGTGGGATATGGACCTGTCTGTGTCGGTTGTTGCGTTGGTAGACGGCGCGCCGGTTGGCACGGCGCTGCTGGGCCGGCGCGAACGCCGCGGCTGGATTGGCAGTATGGGTGTGCTGCCAGCCTGGCGCCGCCAGGGCATCGGCCGGCGTCTCTTGCAGCAGATTCAGGCCAATGCGCGCCGCGCCAGCCTGCACGCCATTGACCTGGAGGTGCTGACGCGTAACACGGCCGCGCTGGCTCTCTACGAAGCGGCCGGCTTCCAGATTCAGCGCGAGCTGCTCGTCTGGGAGCGTCCTGCGGAACAGGGCGCGCTGCCCGACCCTTACTTCAAATTGCAGCCAGCCGACGTGGCGTGGGTGTTGGCGCAGGCGCCAACCTGGCATGATACGCCGCCCTGCTGGCAGCGCCAAGCGGCCTCGCTCAGGCATCTGTCGGGTCTGCAGGCGCTGGCGGTGGCGGACGCCAGCGGCGAACCCCAGGTCTATGTGCTATTCCGACCGCCGCAGGATGGGCGCATCCGTCTGGCCGACATCGGCGCGGCGCCCGGCCATGAGCCGCGGCGCCTGGGGCGGGAAC
>CAZEPA010000861.1:0-1613 GCA_964513955.1 uncultured Anaerolineae bacterium
TGAAGGCTACGACGTCGTCAGCGGCTGGCGCGTGCAGCGTCAGGATGCCGCGCTCTCACGGCGGCTCCCATCGCACCTCGCGAACGCGCTTATCTCGCGCGTGACCGGCGTCGCCCTGCACGATTACGGCTGCTCACTCAAGGCGTACCGCCGCGAAGTGCTGCAAAACGTGAAGCTGTACGGTGAACTGCATCGCTTCATTCCCGCCATTGCCAGTTGGATGGGCACCGAGGTCGCGGAAATTCCGGTCAACCACCGCGCGCGACAGTTTGGGCGTTCCAAATACAACCTCAGCCGCACCTTCCGCGTGATTTTGGATTTGATCACGGTGCGCTTCCTGCTGGGCTATGCCACACGCCCGCTGCATGTGTTTGGGGGCATCGGCCTGGCGATGGGCGCGCTGGGCACGGCGATCGGTTTCTACCTCACCTATCTCAAACTCATCCTGGGCCAGAGCATTGGCAGCCGCCCCCTCCTGCTCCTGGCCGTTCTCCTGGTGATGCTCGGTGTGCAAATGATGAGCATCGGCCTGATCGGCGAGATGACCATGCGCACCTACTATGAAACGCAGAACAAACCCATTTTCGTCATTCGGGAAGTCCTCGAAAACGAAGCGACCGATCAAGAGGCAAAACAAGCGCCATGACAACGAATCTGCTAGAAAATGTCCCGATCGTATCTATCGTCCGCCGCAATCACGGCATCGAACACGCCACGGTCTATCTGTTGGCTGCGGCTAACGCCAACCGGCGCATTGTGGCCCGCAGCGACACGAAGGGGTTCATCATTTATGGCGACATGAAGACCGATGAGCTTGAACGCGCGGTCAAGGAAGCGCTGCGGCGCTTGCAGGCCGGAGACGCGCATCTGGCCGTACACCCCAACTGCGGCACGAACTTCGTCACGTCGGGCATGCTGGCGGGCATGGCAGCGTGGGCCGTCACCGCCCTGAGCGCTCGCAGCGGGCGCAAAAACGGCGCCTGGGAAGCGCTGCCCACCGCGTTTACAGCCGCCACACTGGCCCTTTTTGTCGCTCAACCCCTGGGCCACACCTTGCAGGAGGTGGTCACCACCTCCGCGCAGGTGCAAGGCGTGCGCGTGGGCAACGTAACGCGCCGGCCAGATCTGGGCGGCGTGCCGGTGCACTTTGTCGAGTTGATTCATCCATGAGCAGACTTCCGAAGTCTCTCTGAGTCGGTGTGTATGATTTACCTGATCCATGGCGACGAAGAGTTCTTGCGCGCCGAAGCCCTCGCTGAAATCCAAGCCGCGCTGGGACCGGCCGAATTTGCACAGCTCAACACGGCGGAGATTGACGGAACGCGCTTCACGTTGGCGGACATACACCACGCATGCGACGCCATGCCGTTCCTGGCGCCTCGCCGCCTGGTGATCCTCAACGGCGCTCTGACCGCGTTGGCGCGCAAGGCGCAGCGCAGCCAGGGCAAGGGCCGCGGCGAAAACGGCCGCGAAAGCAGCAGCGCCGCGGGTCGGGAGGCAGGCGAGGATGGCGAGGCGGTTCCGGCCGCGGTCAAGCAGTTGCGCAGCGATCTAATCGCCTATTTGCCGCAGCTGCCCGACACGACCGACCTGGTTATATTGGAGCCGGCGCA
>CAZEPA010000862.1:0-1600 GCA_964513955.1 uncultured Anaerolineae bacterium
AGTTACTCCTCTTCTTCAGCCTGCTCATGGCTAATCAACTAGCGTCTGGCTTTGGCGGTCTTTCTTTCATGGACGTGGTAGCGAAGGTGGTGCCGCCTGGTCAGCGCGGGCTGTTTTTCTCCTGGCGGTTGTCGCTGGGCAGTCTGCTGGGGGTGGGCGTGGGCGTCTGGGTGCGCAACCTGCTCAGCGACGCCAGCCCCATCCCTTTTCCGAATAACTTCGCGCTGATGTTTGCCGTGGCGAGCGTGCTGGCCGCGGTCGCCATGGCGGCCTTTGCCGCCGTGCGCGAGCCGGCCAACGCGGCGTTGGTTGACCGCGCCGGCCTGCTGATCCAGTTAGGTCGCGCGCGCACCGCACTGAAAGCCGATACGAATTTTCGCCATTTCCTGAGGCTGCGTCTGGCCTTGATTGCGGGCAGCATGGCGACGCCTTTTTTCACCATTTTTGCAGCGCAGCGGCTGCAGGTCGCGGCCGGCGCGGTGGGCATTTTCCTGTCCGCGAACATCGCCGCCAGCCTGGCGGCTTACATCGTGTGGGGCCAGCTTTCGGCGCGGCGCGGCAATCGCCTGGTGCTGCGTTTCGGCGCGGTGATGGGCGTCATCGTCTTGCTGATCGTGCTTGCGGTCTGGCCGTTGAGCCGCCTCTTGGGTGCGCAGACGCTCTTCGTCCTGATTTTCATCCTGGTTGGCGTGCGTGATGCGGCCGTAGGCGTTTCGCTTGGCTCGCTGCTGCTTGACATGGCGCCGCCGGCCGCGCGCTCGCTCTACATCGGCTTCACCAACACCCTGGTCGGCATCACCGTTCTGCTGACCGGCATCGGCGGTTTCATCGTGGACGGCGCGGGTTTCCCGGCCCTGTTTGTCATTTCCCTGCTGGCCTACGCCGCCGCCACCTGGGCTATCTGGCGTTTTCGTGAGCAGCCGCTGCCAGCGCAGGCCGGTTCGGCCTGACGGCCCTGGCTCCCTACCATCCGACGGTGCCGGGGCCGCCCTTGAACGGCCCTACGATTTCCGATGTGATCCAGCCGCCATAGAAATCACCCGGCTGCGGCGTCACAATTTCGCCATCCACGAGGCACTAGTCCATCCGCCCTGGGTAAAAAGCCACATAGCCGGCCAGCGCCTCGTAACCCGCGCTTGGGTTGGGATAGAACCACGCCGCGTTGACGGCTGTTTTGTCGCCAACAGTAATCGTGTAATAGCCTGCCCGCCCCTTGAACTCACAAAACGAACTGCGGGGCGTTTGCGCCAGATGCTCCATGCGGATGTCCGCCGGCGCAATATAGTACACCGGCGGATGACTGGTCTCCAGGACGCGCAATGCGCGCTGGGTATCGGCAATCAGCACGCCGTTGAAAAACACCTGCACCCGCTTGCTCGTCTCTTCCACGCGCGGGGGCCGCGGGTAGTCCCACACCGACTCGGGCCTGAATTCTGAATGTGGAACGCTAAACGCTGAATTCCCGTGACTCACCCCTCACCTCTCTTTCGTCTTCCTATCCGCTCATCCCTTCACATGATCCACTGCACGCCGCACTCTGTACTTTGCACTCTGCACTCTGCACTTTGCACTCTGCACTTTGCACTCTGCACTTTGCACT
>CAZEPA010000863.1:0-1590 GCA_964513955.1 uncultured Anaerolineae bacterium
GCTGGAATTCAACTCGCGGAACAAGCCGAGGCAGACGCCGGTGTAGACGTTGATGTTGATATTGACGGTGAGGAAGAATACCAGACGACATCGTTAGGCGGGGCTGGCTCTGACCCTTTATCGCTCTACCTTCGCGAGATGGGCCGCACGGCTCTGTTGACCGCCGAGCAAGAGATCAAATTGGCGCGCGATGTGACACGCGGCGAAGCCCTCAAGGCAGAGCTAGAGAACACTGCGCTGCCATTGGAGCGTAAGCGTCAAATTCGGGCTGAAATTCAAATCGCCGACGATGCGCGTGATGCACTGATCAAAGCGAACCAGCGTCTCGTAATCAGCGTTGCCAAGCGCTACCGCGGCCTGGGCGTTCCTTTTTTGGACTTGATTCAAGAAGGGAATCTGGGGTTGATGCGGGCCGTCGAGCGATTCGATCCTTCGAAAGGGAATCGCCTCTCCACCTATGCCATGTGGTGGATTCGACAATCTATCATTCGAGCGGTTGCAAATCTGAGCCGTACGATCCGCGTGCCGATTCACGCGGGCGAACGTGAGCGCAAGCTGCGCAAGGTGGCGCAGGAATTGCAGCAATCGCTAGGGCGAACCCCTACCTCCCATGAACTGGCGGCGGAGCTGGGTTTGACCCCGCGCCAGGTGCAGCGTTTGCAGAACATGGGCCAGCAGGCCGTTTCGCTCGATCAGCCAATTCGGGAGGGCGAGTCCGACGGCAGCAGCCTGGCCGACCTCATCGAGGATGAGAACAGCCTGGCCCCGTCTGAATTGGCCGCGCAACGCCTCTTGCGTGATGATGTGGCCGCGGTGTTGGCGGATCTGAAACCACGCGAAGCCGAAGTTTTGCGCCTGCGCTATGGCCTGGATGGCGAGCACGTGCACACGCTGAAGGAAGTGGGCATCAAGATGAACGTCACCCGTGAACGGGTGCGCCAACTGGAAATGCGGGCGCTGCGCAAGCTGCGCCATCCTCGCATTGGCCGCCGCTTGAAGGGTTATCAGCGCCGCCGCTGACCATCAAAACCGCTTCATTCACCGATACTCAACCTCTCTCTTCGATCCCTGATGCAGACAGCGCTTGAACGGCCTGCCCCGCCGCGCCACGGATGCTCCAGAGGCCGGGAATGCTGGCGCCGCACACGGGGCAGCGCCCATCCGCTGTCACCCGCTGTTCGATGACCTGAAAGCCACGCCGTGCAACCAGGCGGCTCTGGCAATGAGGGCAAAATGTATGTTCCCAATCACCCAGACGACCCGGCAGGTTTCCGGCATAGACGTAGCGCAAACCAGCCCGCCGACCAATCTCGGCCGCCTTGATCAGGTCACGCCCAGAGGTTTGATCTGGAGTCAGCATCCGGTAATCCCGGTGAAAGGCGGTTACATGCCACGGGATGTCAGGCGACAGACTGGCGATGAATTGCGCGGCTGCGGTCAACTCACCAGGGTCATCATTGAAACCAGGAATCACCAGGGTGACAATTTCGAGCCAAAATCCCAATTCGAACACCATACGGATGCCGTCCAGAATGCGTTCGAGTGCGGTTCCCAACTGGCGATAGTGACGGGCGTTCATGGTTTTCAGAT
>CAZEPA010000864.1:0-1587 GCA_964513955.1 uncultured Anaerolineae bacterium
CGCCAACCTGGAGGTGGTCAATCGTTTCCTGCACCACGCTCTCAGCCGCGAACAGCAGGACTTGCTCGATCAGCTCATTGCGAACAGCGAGCCGTTCGAGTTCGGCAGTCAGCCCATCATCATCGCCTGGGCCGTACTGCCTTCTTTCAACGATGAAATCTCCACGCTGGCCCACCGCGTGCGCGATTTCTACGAGCCAGCCGCGGTTTTTCTCCTGGTTGACCTGGGCGATCGCATTCAGATGGTTGCGCGCAGCAGCAGCGACGCGGTAGATGTCGGCGTGATCGCCTCCGAATTGGGAGGCGGGGGACATCGGCGCGCGGCGGCCGCGCTGGTGCGCGGTCGCGCGCTGCGCGAGGTGCGCACAACCCTGGTGGATCTGCTGCAACAGCACGTACGTCCTTCAGTGACGGTCAGCGAGATCATGTCACGCGGGCTGCAGACCTTGACGCCTGATATGACCCTGGCCGAGGCTGCCGCGCGCATGCAGCGTTTTGGCTTCGAGGGTTTTCCGGTGGCCGATTTGAGCCAGGTAGTCGGCATGTTGACCCGCGGCCAGGTGGATCGCGCCTTGCGCCACGGCCTGGCGCAAGCGCCCGTGGCCCAGGTGATGAGCAAGGGCAGCATCAGCGTGGCGCCCGAAGATGGCATCGAGGTTTTGCAGCGCCGCATGATCGAAAGCGGCTGGGGTCAGGTGCCGGTGGTCAGCCGCCAAACCGGCGCGCTGATCGGCATCGTCACGCGCACCGACCTGATCAAACTGTGGGGCGCGCCGCTGCCCACTCGCCTGGCGCCCGATATGAGCGCGCGCATGGAAGCCCTGTTGCCGCCGGCGCTGGTCAACCTGGTGCGCCGCGCAGGCGAGGTTGCCGCCGATCTGAACTATCCCATGTATGCGGTTGGCGGCTTCGTGCGCGATCTCTTGCTCAACGTACCCAATTTTGACCTTGACCTGGTGGTCGAAGGCGATGCCATCAGCCTGGCGCGGCGCCTGGCGGCCCTGTATGGCGGCCGGGTGCGTTCGCACAAACGCTTTGGCACAGCCAAATGGATTCTCAGCGCGGAAAGCAAGCCGGAGGCTTCGGCGAGCTCAGTCGAACCGCCAGGCGATGCGAATGAGCAGGGCAGCGAGGAAGAAGAGGAGGAGTTCCGACCGGCGCAGATCAGCGGCGTCCAAAGCGCCGCGCCGCCGGTGACGAGCCTCGACTTCGTGACCGCGCGCACCGAATTCTACGAACATCCTACGGCTCTGCCCACCGTGGAGCGTTCCTCGATCAAGCTCGACCTGCATCGGCGCGATTTCACCATCAACACCCTGGCGATTCACCTGGATCCGCAGCGCTGGGGCGAACTGCTCGACTTCTACGACGGCGTGGAAGACCTGAACAATGGTATCATCCGCGTGCTGCACAGCTTGAGTTTCATCGAAGACCCCACGCGTATCTTGCGCGCCGTGCGCTTCGAGCAGCGCTTTCAATTCCAGATCGAAGCGCGCACCGAGCAGTTGATTGCCGATGCGCTCGATCTGCTGCCGAAGGTCAGCCCGGCGCGGGTGCGGCATGAACTGGAGCTGATCCTGGAAGAGGC
>CAZEPA010000865.1:0-1587 GCA_964513955.1 uncultured Anaerolineae bacterium
GAAGCGATTTTGGCAAACCCATACGGGCAAAAGCCCTTGCGTCACCATCTCGCCTTTCGCGCCGAGCAGCAAACGTTTCAACTTGAAGACGAGCGCATCGAGAACGAAGCTCCCTATTCCAGTCAGCTGGAAGCCTACTTCTACTACCGCTACCAGCATGGGCAGCCCGTGCTCAACATCAAAAACGGCCAGCGTCGCTTGACGCGTGAGAATGTCGAACTCAATCAATCCATCCTCCCGCAGCGGCGCGACCCCGAAACCTATCCTGAAATCTCGTATCTCGCCAGCGTGTATGAACGCATTCGCCTGTATCGGGAGTGGTCATTTGGGCGCAATACGGTCTTCCGCGCACCGCAGCAAACCGACCTGCGCAGCGACCGGCTGGAGGAGGACTTCTCCAACCTCGGAATGTTTCTCAACCGGCTGCGGCTCAACCCAAAGGCCAAGAGCAGCCTGCTCAACGCGCTGCGCGACCTGTACGATGGCTTGACCGATTTTGAATTGAGCCTCGCCGGCGGCACGGTACAAGTCTTTTTCACCGAAGGCTCCTTTTCAGTTCCCGCCACACGCCTTTCGGATGGCACTTTGCGCTACTTGTGCCTGCTGGCCATTTTGTGCGACCCGGAACCGCCGCCCTTGATTGCCATCGAGGAGCCTGAACTGGGCCTGCATCCCGACATTCTCCCCAAGATTGCCGACCTGCTTATCGCCGCGTCCGCGCGGACACAGCTCATCATCACCACCCATTCCGATATGTTAGTAAACGCGCTAACCGAACACCCTGAAACCATTGTCGTTTGCGAAAAACAGGCTGGGCAGACAGTGATGCAAAGACTGGATGCCGAACAGTTAGCGCACTGGCTGCAAGACTACCGGCTGGGTGAACTGTGGATGCGCGGCGAGTTGGGAGGCACGCGTTGGTGAAAGTGATGCTTTACCTGGAAGGCGGCGGAGACAGCAAAGACCAACAAGCGCGGTGCCGTGAGGGCTTCCGTAAACTCCTGGAGAAATCCGGTTTCAGCGGCCGCATGCCACGCCTTGTCGCTGGCGGCGGGCGGGATGCAACTTATAAGCAATTCAAGGCGGCGCTGCGCGATTCAGAAAGAGTCGCCTTCTTGTTGGTTGATAGCGAAGCGCCGGTGACGCAATCACCGTGGGCGCATCTTCAGGCACGAGATGACTGGGTACGACCAACCGATGTAATGGACGACCAGGCGCAACTCATGGTGGCCTGTATGGAAACGTGGGTGATGGCCGATCACGCGGCATTGCGAGCGTTCTTTGGCAAGGAATTGAACGAGAAAGCGCTGCTGTCGCCAAACGGCTTGGAACAGCGCCCTTGCCACGAGGTGCAAGACGCACTGGCTCAAGCCACACGAACGTGTAAGCGTGACCGCCAATATCAGAAAGGCAAACGCTCATTCCAGGTTCTAGCCACATTGAATCCGGCAACACTGCGCCAGCACTTATCCTATTTTCAGCGCCTGGTGGAAACGCTGGATCACTATCTCTAGACAATTCATTGGTGAATGTATGCCTGACCCTCACATCGTTCTGATCGGAGCCGGCAGCGCCGGCGTGGGTCTC
>CAZEPA010000866.1:0-1583 GCA_964513955.1 uncultured Anaerolineae bacterium
TGTCCACCGTCGTTACTCCTTCTCGCGCTGTGGCGCGTCTCTCAGAATGTCGCTCAGCGTCTTGGCGTTGACCGCCTGCTGAAACGTCAGAACCCGATGTATCGTCACCTTCGAGTGCAAGCGGGACACGTCGAAGACAAAGCCGCGTGTCCCCTTGTCCCAGCCCAGCGTCGCGTCAACCAGGCGCCCGGCCAGGTCTTCGAGTAACATGCCGTTGCGCACTACCACCAGCGCCCGCGCCTGGTCTTCTGGCAGCGTGCAATGGTAGCGCCGGCGTTCGCCCTCTACCGTCGCCTCGTTGGTCAGCGCCAGCCGGCCCAGCGCCGCCGGATCGATCCGTAGCCACATGGTCAAGCCTCCTCGACGATGATAGCGAGAACCTCGCGCCGCGCCGCGTCAGGCAGCGCCCGCAGCAGCGCCCGCAGGTCAAGCGCAGCGGCCCGCGCCTCGTAGAAGCGCGCCGTCGGGGGTTGGCAGTCGTGATCGTCGCCGGCCAGATGTTCATCGCCGCACACGTCGCAGGTCTCCCAGGTCAGCGCTTCGGCGTTGCGCCGGTCGTGCTCAGCGCACAGCAGCGCGTCGCCCAGCGCCAACAGCCGGCAGCGTCGCCCGTCCCGCCTGGCCGCGGCGCAACGGCGCCGCGGCAGCAGACGAAAGCAGCGCTTGCACAGCACGCGGCCGGCGTGATAGCGCAGGTCGTTTTCATGTCCGCACACGTCGCACTGCATGTCACTCCTCTTGAGTTGAATTGTGTTGTTGCTGCTGCTGCTGGTAGCCCTCTCAGGCCGCTACAGGCCAGTACAGGCCAGCAGCAACAACAACAGGTCAATTAGTCCGTAAACAGCGTTTCCAGGCCCGCCCACACGTCCGCCACCGCTGGCACGTCCACCGCGTAGGCGTCCGGCGCTTCGATCTGCGCAGCAGGCCGGCCCGCTTCGATGGCCGCGCGCATGGCGTCCGGGTAGATGCTGCGCAGGTCAGCAGGCCGATCCAGCGCGACGATTTGCGGCGCCGCCGGCCGCCCGTCGAAGGTATGCGTATGCCTCTCTATGATCCGCTCGCGCTCTACCAGTTGCGCCTTGTGCGCGTTGCGCCCCACAGACAGCTTGGCCAGCCCGGTCAGCAGCACGCGGGTTAGCACGATCCCGCCGATCACCAGCGTCAGCACCAGGGCAAAGGTCGCCAGGTCAGAATAGACGCGCGCCTCCCCGACTCGGCTCACCACACGCCACAGCACAAGCCCCACAGCCAGCGCGCCGCCGATCACAGCCAGCGCCGCCAGGCCAAATACACGTTCCATCAGGTCACCTCCAGGTATTGATCTTGCAGCCGCTTGGCCCGGCTGTAGCCAAGGTTGAATTGCTCCATGACGGCCCGCAGCGTTGCGCCGTCGTCGAAGGCGTCCATCACTTCGTCGATGTCCACCTCCGAGGCGTTCCAGCCACTACCGCCGCGCCGTTGGGGTTGCGAGAAGTCCATCGCCGTGGGTAGCTCCAGCGCGGCAGCTTCCAGCAGGTAGGGCAGCCGCTCCCACTCGGCCGCGCCCAGCAACGGCGCTTGCAGCCGCACCGCGTCATGGCGCA
>CAZEPA010000867.1:0-1583 GCA_964513955.1 uncultured Anaerolineae bacterium
AACAATGTGGAAACCTGGGCCAACGTGCCGCCCATCATCACCAACGGCGCCAAATGGTTTGCCAGCATCGGCACTGAGCGCAGCAAGGGCACGAAGGTCTTTGCTCTCACCGGCAAGGTCAACAACACCGGCCTGGTCGAGGTGCCGATGGGCATTACCCTGGGTGAGATCATTTACGACGTGGGCGGCGGCATTCCGGCCGGCAAGAAGTTCAAGGCCGTGCAAACCGGTGGTCCCCTGGGCGGCTGTTTACCGGCTACGCACCTCAACACGCCCGTGGACTACGACAGCCTGACCGCGGCCGGCGCGACGATGGGCTCCGGCGGCATGATCGTGGTGGATGAAGACACTTGCATGGTGGAGTTCTCAAAGTTCTTCCTTACCTTCTCGGCGGCCGAGAGCTGCGGCAAGTGCATCCCCTGCCGCGTCGGCGGCACGCGCATGTTGGAAGTGCTGACCCGCATCACAGAGGGCAACGGCACGATGGAAGACCTCGATCTCATCAAGGAACTGGCGACCGGCATGCGCACCGGTTCGCTGTGCGGACTGGGCCAATTGACGCCGTCGCCGGTGCTCAGCACCATGCGTTACTTTCTGGATGAGTACATCGCGCACATCGAGGAGAAGCGCTGCCCGGCGGGCGCCTGTCAGTCGCTGGTGCGCGCAGGGTGCGTCAACGCCTGCCCGGCGCAGGTGGACACCCCGGCCTACCTAGCCCTGGTCGCGCAGGGACGTTACCGTGAAGGGCTGGAGATTCACCGCGAGGCCAACCCCTTCGCGCTGATCTGCGGCCGCGTCTGCCCGGCCTTCTGCGAGCACAAGTGCCGTCGCGGTCAGATTGACACTCCGATTGCCATCCGCATGGTCAAGCGCTTCATGGCCGACCAGGAATATGAAAAGCCCTGGACGCCGCCTATTTACAAGTCCCCGCAGCGCAAGCGCATTGCCGTGGTGGGCGCGGGGCCTGGCGGCCTGACGGCCGCGCTGCGCCTGGCGCAGCAGGGCTACCGCGTCAGCGTCTTCGAGGCGCTGCCGCAGCCGGGCGGCATGATGACCTACGGCATCCCGGCCTACCGCCTGCCGCGCGAGCCGCTCTTCTCTGAAGTCGAAAACATCCAGCGCGCCGGCGTGGACATCTACACCAACATGGCCCTGGGGCGCGACTTTAGCCTGGACGATCTGCAGACGAACGGCGTCAAGGTGCAAGCGCCGGCTGGGTCGAGCAACGGTCATGGCAATGGCAGCGGCACATCGAAGTTGCCGCCTTTTGACGCGGTGATTCTGGCGCTGGGCGCACACAAGAGCCGCAAACTGCAAGTTCCGGGCGAAGATAAAACGGGCGTCTATCACGGCGTCAAGTTCTTGCGCGAAATTGCGCTGGGACAGGCGCCGGACGTAGCCGGCAAGCGCATCGGCATCGTGGGCGGCGGCGATGTGGCGATTGACGTGGCGCGTTCGGCCTGGCGCCTGGGCGCTAAGGAAGTGCATGTGATCTATCGGCGCACCGAGGATGACATGCCCGCGCACAAGGAAGAGATCCATGCCGCGCACGCCGAGGGCATTCAGTTCCACTTCCTGGTCAA
>CAZEPA010000868.1:0-1574 GCA_964513955.1 uncultured Anaerolineae bacterium
GCGGCGCGATCTATCTGCCGACAAGCAACGGTGACGGGCGAAGCGTGCTGCGTATGCACTTCGGCGGTTAGCGCGAGCACTATGATATAATGACCGGAGGAGGGTTCGCCATGAGATTCAGAAGTGGCGCAGGTGACATGATCTGGGATTTTCAAGACGTTCTATCTCGCCGGCTGCTGTTGTGGTCGGCGCTGAGCATCATCGCCGGGGCGCTGCTGGTTGCGTTCGATGCGTCGGCCTGGTGGCGCGGCTTCGGCGTGCAGGCGCTGGCCTGGGGCGCCATTGATGCGGTCATCGCCCTGTTTGGGCAGCTTTCCGCTCGTAAACGGCGCGCCGCAAGCCCGGGCGGCCCGGAGAGGTTCGAGCGCGAGGCGCGCAACCTGCGCCGGATCCTGTGGATCAACACCGGGCTGGACGTGCTGTATGTGGCCGGTGGGTTGATTCTGGTGTTTACTCTTGGGGCGCAAAACCCGTTCCTGGCCGGCACTGGTTGGGGTGTGATCGTCCAAGGCGCCTTCCTGTTCATTTTTGACCTACTGCATGCCCAGGCCGTGCCCCGGCGCGAGGCTGGCCCGCCCGCGCTCGATCTCTTCTAGCACCACATGATCTCTCTCACCTGGACGCTCATCGGCTTTCTGCTCGGCTCGCTGCCCCTATCGGTCTGGCTGGGCAGGCTGGCGCTGGGCGCCGACATTCGCGCCTACGGCGATGGGAACCCCGGTGGCACCAATGTGGCGCGCGCTGGCGGCCGCGCTCTGGGCTTGCTGGCGATCATCCTCGACATGCTCAAGGGGGCCATCCCCGTGGCGCTGGCCCATTACGTCTACAAGGTGGACAGCTGGCCGTTGATGCCAGTGGTGCTGGCGCCGATTCTCGGCCACGCGTTCTCGCCGCTTCTTGGTTGGCGCGGGGGCAAGGCGCTGGCGAGCACGTTCGGCGTCTGGACGGCGCTGACGGTCCCGTTCGGCCCGTTCGTCATGGGCGGTTCCGTCTTCGTCTTCAACAGGCTGTTGAACACCCCTGGCTGGGCCGTGATGGCTGCGCTCCTGACACTCCTGGCCTTTCTGTGGCTGACCGGCGTGACGCTCCCATGGGTTGGGACGTGGATCGGCACGGTCGCGATCCTCGCGTGGACGCACCGCGCCGACCTGCGTGAGCGCCCGCGGCGGCGCAGACCATGAAGACCGCGTTCATCCCTGCCCTGGGCGTGACCGCGGACTCTGTATCAGGAGGAAGATGTGGGCTCCTTTTGGACCTATCATCAGTTCAGTATTGCAGTTTTTGCTGCCTGCCTTGTGCTGATTGCGCTCAGTAACTGGCGGCTGCTGCGACGCGTCGAGGACGGCGCGCCGCCCGCCCGCTGGCCCCGCGTGTCAGCGTTGGTGCCGGCGCGCAATGAAGAGATCAACATAGGCGACTGTGTGCGCTCGCTGCTGGCTCAGAATTGTCCCAACCTGGAAGTGATTGTGTTGGATGACCAGTCGTGCGATCGCACGGGCGAGATCCTGGCCGATCTGGCTTCCCAAGATCGCCGGCTGCGAGTCATTGCGGGTCAAGCGCTGCCTGATGGCTGG
>CAZEPA010000869.1:0-1571 GCA_964513955.1 uncultured Anaerolineae bacterium
GGCGTCAGGGTGGAGCCGAAGAGCACCACGCGTGACACATGGAACTCTTCCTTCAGAATCTGGCTGGCACGCTGCGCCAATGCCAGTGCCCGTGCGCACCGCGCCTCCAGCGCCTCGCGGTGCGCCTGTGCGCGCCGCCGCGCCGTTTCGCGATAGACAGCCATTTTTTCAGATGGGATCATCGCAGCTTGCATCTTGTCACTCATTCGTGTCCCTCCTGCAGCGGCCGGTCTGCGCCCAGCCGCACCCGCCTGAGCAGCGCGCGCCGCAAGCCCCAGGTGTTGCCGTAACGAACATGATTGACCCAGCCGCGCACCGCGGCGTCCACACGCGCACGGCTTATCTTACCGCGACGCTGGGCAATCAGCAAAGCACGCAGCTGCCGTTGGAAATGGATGCCCTTGTCAACTATTGTTATTTCTGCAGCGCCTGGGGGCTGACGCCCCCAGACCCGCGCGCGGTCGTGTGGCCTGTCTCCCCCGCCGCGGCGCACGCCGGCAGAGGGCAGATCAGAGCGCAGAGAACACAGAGGCAGAGGTTTCAGAGGCCGGGGGAGACCACCCGGAAACCCACATCATAGAGGCGGGCGCCGGGGCCGAACCAGAAGCGATAGGCGCAGCGCACAAGGACAACGCCGTGGAAGAAAGAGCCGCCACGCACCACACGAGGAACATTTGTTCTGCTCTGATCCTCACGACCGTCATCGCTACGATACGGATAGTCAAACCGCTGCTGCTTCTCATTCTCCCACGCGCTGCGCGTCCACTCCCAAACATTGCCCGCCAGGTCGAACGCCGCATAGGGACTGCGACCGGCGGCAAAGATGCCCACGGGGCTGGTGTCGCCAATGCCGGTCTGGTACATGTTGCACTTCATAGCATCGAAGGTGTTACCCCACGGCCAGGTGCGGCCGTCGGTGCCCCGCGCCGCCTTCTCCCACTCCGCTTCCGTGGGCAGGCGCAGCAGCCGCCCCTCCTGCTGGCCGCGCCAGGCGCAGTAGGCGTTGGCGTCATACCAGCTGACATTGACCACGGGGTGGTTGCGCAGCTCAAGTGGGGCATGGTGACCGCGCCAGTGGGGTGGCGGCTCATGCGCGGTGGCAAGCACAAATTCCTCATACTGGGCGTTGGTGACGGGATAGGCGCCGATGCGGAAATCGGCCACCCATACGCGGTGCGCCGGTCTTTCGTCATCCCACTGGCTATCATCGCTGCCCATCGTGAACTCGTCGGCCGGCACCTCTACCAGCGCGCTAAAGTCCCGTTCATCGCCCAGCGCGCTCAGCACCGAACCGGCCTCGGCCCGCTCACGTGGGGTCAAACCGTCGTGGGTGATGAGGTAGGTCAGCTGTGTGCGCACACGCGGCGCCAACTCAGTGCCCAGGTCGCGACGCTGCGCCCGCGCCAGGCCAATATCCAACAGCGCCTCGCCGGCCAGCCATACCTGGCGCCCATCTGCAGCCGTGCGGGGCGGCGCCAGCGGGCACAGCTCATCCACCAGCAGCAGCGGCTCGTCACGGCCATCCTGCACCTGGTTGCCCACCGCCAAAAGGATCACCTCACGCCAGGAGG
>CAZEPA010000870.1:0-1569 GCA_964513955.1 uncultured Anaerolineae bacterium
GAGCGCGAGCGCGGCTATACTCGAAAAGGCTTCTGTGAACACAGTCTCGCGCAGGTCCGCACCGGTCATGTTCACCTTGTGCAGGTCCACGCCCTGCAAGAAGGCGCGCCAGACGCTCACCTGGGAAAAATCGGCGCCGGTGAGATCATCCCCCATGTGCCGGAGGAGATTGAGGCTGTTGCCAGCCGTGTAGCCAGGCAGTCCTGTGCCGCGCTCCATCGTTACGAGGTCAACCAGGCGCTGCGCCATGCCCCGTTGCGGCCATACCTGGCGCAGGCTGTCGGCCAAGGGAGCAGCCATGAAGCGTTCCTGGCCGAGACGTTTGTACTCCCTGGCCGTGGGGTTGAGCAAGGGAAGGCGTCGAAAATGGTCCGCCCGACCCATCACAATCTCATCACCCAGGGTCCGTACCAGGCGATCGGTGACATATTCCAGTACGATGTCCTGCAGAAAGAAGCCAGCGGCGTCGTTCTCCACCAGGTGGCGGCGCAGTAAGGAACTAAGGGTCGTCCTAACATCGTTGATGGGTAGATGGGGCAGAAGATGATCTGCCAAGTACTCCAGGGACAATGCCGTGCGCTCGAGCGCCAGCCAATGCATGACATCCTGCTCGCTGGCCGATAAGCGAACGACGTGTTGGTCAAGGAGGTCATTGACGTCCTCGAAGGCGAAGCGATCCCCGGTCAGAAAATCGCCCAACCGACCCGCGTAGAAGTCACGGATTGGCGCGGCCGTTAGTTGCAGCATCAAGGGATTGCCGGCATAGTGCCTGACCAGGGCTTCCCAGTCGGCGTCGCTGCCGATGAGCTGCGAGCCCTTCAGAATGTCCTGGGCATCAGCGACGCTGATCCCTTTCAGCGGCAGAGACTCGACACGCACTGGCGAACTTTCCCAACGCGCCATATCGCGCGGTTTTTCGCGACTGACCACAATCAGGCAACTTTGATGCTCGGTTTCGGCCACGGCCTGAATCAGGTCTCCATAGGCGGCATAGACGTCGCGGAAGTAACCGGCCGGTTTGCCAGGGCGCATGACAGCTTCGAGTTTATCGAAGATGAGCAGGCAGCGCTGCTGGCGGAAATAGGTCAGCAGCCGGTCAATACGGCCGGCCGTGGTCGCTGGCAGGTCCGTATCGCGATAGTCCGAAAGGAAATGGATGCATTTGGTGAGCACTTCATCCAAAGGGGGGCCGTCTTGCAGGAGCACCCATTGCGTGGCGTCGAACGCCGGCGCCGCGTCCAACGCCGCCTTTTTGGTCAAGAAGGTCTTGCCGACGCCACCCAGGCCAAAGACGCCGCAAAGGCGGCTACGGTCCGTTTGCAGGATGCGACGCAACTGCGCCAGTTCTAGCTCACGCCCCACGAACCCGGCCACATCCGGTGAGCGGCCCCAATCCGTGCGGCCGGCGGGCTTGGCCGAACGGGGCGGCTGCTGCACCGGCGTCGGCTGAGCGAGCGCAGGCAGCACGACGTCAGGATGTGGATGATCGGCCAGGGTCAGCAGCGTGCGTAAGTCAGGCCGCAACGATTCCCGTGGCAGGCCGGCGTCCTGGGCCAGATCGGCCAATGC
>CAZEPA010000871.1:0-1050 GCA_964513955.1 uncultured Anaerolineae bacterium
GGTTTTCCCAGCCCGGTCAGGGCCTGCAGCGCGCGTTGGCAGCTGACCATCGAGTCCTGCCAGCGATCGAGATGGTGATAGGTGACGCCAAGCGCCAGCCAGGCCCGCGCCTCTAACAGGGGTGCACGCGGGCGGTTGGCCGCCAGGGCCGCCTGAAATAGACGCTCGCCCTCCCCCCAATCGTGCTCACGCTCGTTGGCGAGAATGCCGGCAAAGAGCAGCCGCCACGGTTCGTAGCTGGCATCCGTCACCGCGCAGGCGCTCAGCGCGGCCAGGATAGCTTCACACGCGGCCAATCGTCCTTGCTGCGATTCCGTGGTATCGTTGTAAGCCCGGTAGAACGCCTCTACCAGGTCAGGTGAACAGGGTGGTTGGTTCATGACGAGATTGATTTTCGCCAGAAATGTCAGGACTGCAAATCTTGAGGAGGATGTGCAACATGCCGATCAATGATCCGCCGTATGGAGGCCGCATCGAGGTCAGAAAGAACGGTTCGGTTTTGTGGCAGGTGGCCGCGCGTGAGTTTGGGAAAGATCGAGACACGGACGGCACACTGGAGTATGCCATTCGCATGGTGGATGCCAGTCGCAATATCTTGACCTCGCGCGACGGCAAGTGCCTGGTGACCGTCTCTGAGTCTGCGTTGGCCGGGGCGCAGGGGCAAGCGGCCGATGGGCAGGCTTGGAAGTTCTTGATTGTGTCTGGCTATGATGCGCCCAGCACGCCTTACGATGGGGCGATCGTGGGCAGTTCCTACTACATCACCGGCGCGCAGTACGATCCAACGGCGGCCGGTGCGCATGGGCATGTCAACCTGCCGTGTTATCAACTCACGCTGCGCTATGATGACGATGATCTGCAGCGGGCTGGACTGCCGCTCGATTTGGAGGCACGGGAACTGCGCCTGGTCTATGAGAATTGGATTTCGCTGCGCGCCGTGCTGGAGGCGCTCGAACAACAGGCTGCGCGGCCGCAGGGCGAAGGGAGCTCGTCAGACAATCGGCTGCATCGTCAACGGGAGCGCCTGGGCGCCAATGAGACGCAGATGGC
>CAZEPA010000871.1:1060-1568 GCA_964513955.1 uncultured Anaerolineae bacterium
AGGCCTGGGGGCTGCCCGGCAGCGATCTCAATGTCCTGCTCAAGTGGGCCGGCGCTGGCAAGCTGTTCGAGGAGCAGGGGATTCACTGGGACCTGGCGCATGTTTTGGAGCAGTTGATTCTGGTATCGCTGAAAGTGAACGCCAGCAATGCGAAAGATCTGGATGTTTGGTTCTCGCGTTGGCTGCCGGTGGCAAAACGGGTCGAACAAGCTGAACGATCGCTGGACTTTCGCACGGTGAGTGTGCCCATCGTCGAGGCCGATGAGGTGCCGACGCCCAAGAATGGCTCGCGTCATGTGACGGCGAAAGGCCTGATGCAGGCGGGCACCTTTGCGCTGATGTACTACAAGAAATCAGGTGAGCAGGACGAGTATGAACACGGTGAGGCGTCTGTCAGTTGACGTCCTGCACCGCACGCAGCAAGTTGACCGCTCTCCTTCTCCCCCATCCGATGGGGGAGGATGGGGGAGAAGGAAGCTGTCCGCGTTACCGGCTCGAAAAGTGCAAG
>CAZEPA010000872.1:0-1564 GCA_964513955.1 uncultured Anaerolineae bacterium
TGCGCTGGGCTGGGTAGGCGTGCGCGCAGGAACGGCGATTCAAGGGCTGGCAGCAGGAACCAGGGATGCCCAAGCCGCTGGCGGCAGGGGTGCGGGTGTCGCTATGAAAGCAGCTAAGTAACGCCTCTAGGCTTGCTCGTCTTCTGGATCGTGGGGGTCGATCCGGTAGTCGTCATGAGTGTAGAGGCCGTACCCGGCAGGGCCGTATCGCCATTCCGGCTTGTGTTCCTCGTCGTAGCTCCCATCGTCGTTGCGGACTACCCAGGCGCCGACCAGCGCGAACGCAAGCAGCAGCGCCAGCCAGAACGCGGTGTAGAGCAGGACACCGATCGCAGCGAGCTTGACGGCCAGCAGCGCGGCCTTGGCAATGCCAGGCGTCCATCCCCGCGCGAGCAGCCAGCCCTGCGCCCGCCGATCCAGACGCGCGCAGCCTCTCCACGCCCGGCCCAGTGTCCGGCCGAGGCGTTCTGCGAAGGTGGTCTGTGCGGCGGTCTTCATGGTGGCTACCTCATGTTCATCCTGTCGTGTGGCTGTGATCCCTGTCCATATCGCGATTGAATCCTGTGCAGTTCTTCAACCGCGGCCTAGCCTTTGTCCGTTGCTCGCCAGTCGGCCTTGCTTGCGGCCACCAGCGCCGCCCAATCGTCCGGCGGGTTGCCGCGGCCCAACATCTTCTCGAACACCGCATAGGGGTCGGACTTGCTGCCCGTCGACCGCAAGGTCTGCTCGTCGTTGACCCAGGCGAACACGATCGCCTTGGCCTTGGAGTCGTAGCGGAAGAACAGCCGGAACCGCCGCCCGATCTTCGCGCGCCGCCAGTGCCGGTAGGCCGGCCCCAAGGTGTTGCCCTGGCGGAATTCGTCGCGCGCGGGATCGCTCGGCACGGCATCCATGATCAACTGGCTCAACGCCCGGAACAGCTTGACGTTGGCGTTGCTCTCGAACCCCTGCGGGTCGTTCTGTTCGGCCCGTTCCGCGGCCGCGTGCAGCTTGCGCAACTGCTCGATCACGCCCTCGTGGAACAGGAGCGTCCAACCGTGCCGCTGCATCAGAGCGCCACTTCGCCTTCGATGTCTTCATCGAGGTTCACCGCGTGGTGCGCGTTGGCCAGCATGGCCCGCGCCAGATCGTCCGGCAGGGACTGGACGTGTCGCCCGGCCCGGATGTCCGCTTCCAGCAGCCCCAGGAAAGCGCCGATGGCCGGGTCTTCATGGTCGGCGTCGGCGCGGGTTACGACGACTTCGCCGCCGCGCAGGTCGAACGCCACTTTGCCGCCGGTGTCCACGCCCAGCGCCTGCCGGATGGACTTGGGCAGCGTGATCTGACCCTTGGAGGTCAGCGTCGCGACTTCGTGGATTTCGGGCATGGCGGCACTCCTGATGGCAATGCCTGGATGGTAAGGAAATTTCCTTACCTTGTCAATCTGGGTGTGCATGGTGCTCCGTCCGGTCGATGAAACGGCTCCATCGTAGGGGCGGCACAGCCAGCCTTCCCGTATCAATCCGACTTGGGCCAAACCCGCATTGGTTGTGGTCTGGCAGGCGTCGTTGCCCTATATCCAAAG
>CAZEPA010000873.1:0-1555 GCA_964513955.1 uncultured Anaerolineae bacterium
CGGTGGCTTGCAGCTGCGGTTCGAACTCGCGCTGCAACGCCAGGAACTGCTGCACACCCTGCTCGACGGTTAGTTGGCGCAGGAGGTGCGTCTCCAGCGCCTGGATCTCTGCCCAGCGTGGGCCAAATTGGTCTTGCTGCATCCGTGCCTTACCACTACCATGGCGGGATTACATCGCTGCCGTCGGCGTTGTGTTTGTGCAAATGGGTAAACACAAACCACCATTGCTCGTGTGCATGCGTGCTGGACCAATCGTGCGGCTGGTAATCCGCGGATTCGCTTTCGACATCGAGCGCGGACAGGAGCTTCCAAAACGTGCGCGGCTTGTCCGCGTCAGGCACGGTCGATTTGTCCACGGCGGAAGCAAGGCGCCGCGCGATCGGCTTCAAATCACCTTCGGGCAGCGCATTCAGATCGGGCAGCGGCGGAAAGGCGAGTCGCGTCGAGAGGTCGGGCAAGGCGCTCCACACCTTCAGCTCAGCCAAATCGCGATCCTGCGCTCGCAGTCCGTAGAAATCTACCAGGTCGCACAGGCGTTGGCCGCCTGGCCACACGGGTGCGGTGAGCAGTGTCTGCACCACGACGGGCACATCAGCGGCCAGCTCGGGTAGGGTAACCTCCGCGGTGGGAAGTGTCAGGCCGGCGGCTTGCGCCGTGAAGAGCTGCCAGCGGTCAAGTCCCGTCAGAATCGCACCCTGCGCGACGGTCAGGTCGGCGGGGATGCGTTTGCTGCGCGCCTCCTGCGCGGGTTGAATCGTCTTGAGGTAGTCTTCATAGCCTGGCGCGCGGCGCTGGGTCTCGATTTCGCCCGCGCCAGCCCACGCCAACAGCGCTTGGGCGTAGTTCGCATCGCTCTGCCTCTTGACCAACTCCTGTGCAATCTCGCGCATCACCTGCAGCGCAATCAAGGGCCGCAAGTACAGGCTGGGATGCGCCTGGTCATCGGCGCCCACCAGGTCATCCAACGTGCTGACCGAGGCCGCGGCCAGATCCTGCGCCGAGTAGGCAAAGGCTGGCCCGGCAAACAGCACGCCGCACACATCGGCGAACACCTCTTCCAGCCAGTGCCCCCACAGATCGATGCGCTTGAGAAGCGGTTTGCTTTCCACATGGCTGTCGTTGGTCACGCCGAGCCGCTGCAGAATGGCCTCACCCACTGCCTGCCGCAAATGCGTCTGCAGAGCAACAAACTCCTCCAGGACCACTGCGTTCCAAAAGACGTGGTGCCCCATCTCGTGCGCCAGGGCTTGCCAGCGTTCAGGCGCATCATAATCGGACAGTGGGATTGACACCACAGGAATTTCGGGATGGAAGAGGGCGCGCGAGATGCGGTAGAGCTTCTCGAAATAGACAACGGGCGTCTGTAAGGTCGTGTAGGCGGAATGTGCAGGCGGGTGCCAGCGTTCGCAGTAGCCGCTCAGCTGCCTGTCCGCCATATCCAGATAATTGCGCGTGCTCTGCTGCCGGTCGGCCACACGCATGTATTTTGGATTCGGCTCGCTGCGCTGCTCGCACGCCCGGCTCAGAATGTTCCACTCCTGCAGCAGGCGTTCGA
>CAZEPA010000874.1:0-1554 GCA_964513955.1 uncultured Anaerolineae bacterium
GGCGAAACGCGCTACACCTCGAACTCCGGCACGATCGAGATGCGCCGCGCCGTGGCCGCCAAACTGGCCGCGCTCTACGGCGTTGACTATGACCCAGAAGCTGAACTGCTCATCACGGTGGGCGTGTCCGAGGCGCTCTACCTGGCAATGACCGCGATCCTTGATCCAGGCGACGAAGTCATCGTGCCGCAGCCCTGCTTCGTCGCCTACACGGCCGAGGTGACCTTTGCGGGCGGCATTCCGGTGCCGATTCCCACGTATGTCGAAACTCAGTTCCAGGTGACGGCGCAGCAGATAGAAGCCGCCATCACGCCGCGCACAAAAGCCCTGCTGATTGGCTACCCGAATAACCCCACGGGCGCGGTGATGAACCATGCCCGTATGGCTGAAATCGCCGCCGTCGCGCAGAAACACGACTTGATCGTTCTGTCGGATGAAATCTATGACCGCCTGGTGTACGGCGTGGAGCATACCTGCGTGCCAGCCTTGCCGGGCATGAAGGATCGCACCATTCTGCTGGGCGGCCTGTCCAAGAACTACGCCATGACCGGCTGGCGAATCGGCTACACGGCCGCGCCGGCCGATCTGCTGGCCGCGATGCGCAAGGTGCACCAGTTCACGATCATGTCGGCGCCCACCACGGGGCAAATGGCCGGTGTGACCGCGCTCTCCGATCCGGAGGCCGAGGACGCCGTACGCGCAATGATCGCCAGTTATGATCGCCGCCGCCAATTGATCGTCAAAGGACTGAATGAGATTGGCCTTGACTGCTTCGAACCCCAGGGCGCGTTCTACGCCTTCCCCTCCGTGCAAAAGACCGGCATGAGCGACGAGGAGTTCGCCAATGGTCTGCTGCAAGAGGAACACGTGGCCGTGGTGCCCGGCAATGCCTTCGGCGTCGGCGGCGACGGCTATGTGCGCTGCTCCTATGCCACCGCCTATGAGAAAATCGAGCAGGCACTGGAGAAGATGCACCGCTTCATGCAGCGGCATGGGTGAGGGGAGAAGTCGGAGACCGAAGACCCAAGATTGAAGATTGAAGATTGAAGATTGAAGATGAAGGCCCACGGGGAGTGCGATGCTCTCCGTGGGCTTTGTTTCTGTGGCCGTTCAGCGCGTGAGGACAATGTCTTTGATCTGCAGAGCCGACGACGGTTGGTTCTCGTCGAGGCTCACCCGAATCTCGTTCGGCCCCAGGCGTACGAGCGAGCCGGGCACGGTCCAAGCCGCCGTCACCCATTGACCGCTGCTGTTTGACGGCGGCGACGCTGGCGCCAACTGTGTCCCGTTGATCCACACTGTCTGATCCCAAGCGCCGGTCTGCGCAACCTGCATCGTCAAGGTCCACGCGCGCGCGCCGGGGTCAGGCACGTAGACGGTTCCCTGCCATTCCCGGCGCGCGCCGTTCGGCGCTGAGAGATCGCCGCCCAGTTGGATGACCACATCGGCCGCCAACACCTGGCGATAATCAGGCGTCAGTGAGCCGCTGCTGCGCGGTAAGCGCGGCGGCAGCAGGCCGTTTGACTTCTGCAGCGCCGTGAAGACCGGGCGCGG
>CAZEPA010000875.1:0-1553 GCA_964513955.1 uncultured Anaerolineae bacterium
GCCGCGGCGAGCCAGGCATCTTCAGCCGCCGCGCCGCGAATGCCCTGCGGCCAGAGCGGCGCGCGGCTTCTGATTTTGGCACTAATCCGTGCGTTACCGGGGAAACGTGGATTGCAGTGGCCGATGGGCGTGGTCGAGCCCAGATTCGCGATCTGGCGGCCGAGGGCAAAGACGTAGACGTTTACAGCGTAAAAGATAACGAGCTGGTCATTCGCACCATGCGCAACCCGCGCAAGACTGGAGACCAAACACCGATATACCGCGTGACCTTTGCCGATGGCAGTTATGTGCGCGTAACACTCAACCACCGCTTTGTGATGCTGGACGGCTCAGAAAAAACCACATCCGAATTGAAGCCGCACGATGCACTCAAAGCAATGACCGTTTTCTCCTATCAGAAAAAAGGGCTCCCAAGAACAGTCAAGTGCAACTACGATGTGCCAGACAGCTATCGCATGATTCAATTCGGTGCTCATCGTAAGTCGGAGCACCGCCAGATTTATGCGCATCACTTCGGTGTGGATTTGAAAGGCATCGAGTATCAGCTACATCACCGCGATTTCGACGGACGAAACAACCACATCTCGAACCTGCAAGTGATGACAATGGCGGAACACGCAGCTGAGCATCGCAATCGAATGTTGGGCCAGGAAAACCCAGCCGCGCGCTTGATGAATGACACGTGGCGAAAGAATCTCAGCCGTGCCTGTGCTGGTGCGAGTAATGGCAACGCGAAAGAGATTACCAATGAGCAACTGGAAACAGCGCTTGTTGCCCTCACGCGTGAGCTTGGCCGTGCCCTCCTGGGAATCGAGTACAACGCATATGCTCGGGTCCAGCACTGGCCTCTCACATGGCAAGCATACCGCCGTGAATACTTTGGCGACGATATCGGCCCAACACTGCAACGCATGGCGCAATCACTGGGTTTGCCAGTCCTGGAGAGTTGGGAAATCGAGGCGCGTCGCCTCACGGACCTGCCGCTGCGCCAGGTCAATGGGCATACTCAGGTGCAGAGGGCCTGCGAGGTTTGTGGTACATTCTTCTGGGTGCGTCTGTCGCAGCGCGAGCGAGCGGTTTGTAGTCAATCGTGCAGTCAGAAACTGCATTTCCGGTTGCACGGCACGGCGGATCGTCGTGCGCGCTTACAGCAGGCCCATGAGCAGCGTAAAGAAGTCGTGCGCCAATGGCAGGTCAATGTCTATAACGATCTGATGTCTGAGCTAAATCGCCACCCGTCGAAGAAGGAATGGCAGACGCGTTGTCGCGAAATGGGAATCTCGCCCGAAATAAGCCGGTTAAGCAGTCCATTTCCCTCATGGACAAAGCTGGAAGTGACAGCCGGAGCAACCAACCACCGCGTGGTGTCAGTGACGCAGGATGGCTTCGATGATGTTTACACCGGTACAGTAGATGAAACCCATACGTTTTTCAGTATTGGCAGTGAGCGCCTTGATTCGCAAGGGCGAACCGAAATGGCTTATGTGCTATCATGGCAGTGCGGCGAAATCAACCTGCGAGCCTGGGAATTCTGCAACCTGACCGCGGCCGTG
>CAZEPA010000876.1:0-1551 GCA_964513955.1 uncultured Anaerolineae bacterium
GATGCGGGCAACAAGCGCCACAAGGCGCTGTGTTGACTCTGTGGCTTCCGGTATGGGTGGGGTGGGTATCGTGTCACCTTGCCCTTCCTGGCGCTTGTCCGTTGATCGTGGCCGCATCATTGAGCTTTTCCCATTGGCTCTGTTCCATAACTGGAATACCCGAGCATCAGGGTGCAATTCCACGGATGGGCTGAATAATTCGATCTCCTGGCCGAACACCTGCCGGTACATATCGGCATTGCCAGTGCCGTCAAGAATGACGATCTTTTCCGGCAGTTCGCCAGGCATGTAGCGCAGATTCAGGAACAATGCACCAGGTCGCACGGCGATGCGCGAGATATAGCCGGCTTTCTGGTCGCGGAACGCCACGGCCTCCTTGTACAGCAGGCGTAGGAGGGTGGGCAGATGGTTGTAGCCCTGCTGGTCAACCTCCGCGGCGCTCAGCACGTAAGGCGCGGGCCGCGCGATCTCCGGCGATCCCGTGTCCAGTTCGCCCAGCGAGCCGATGATGTAGTCGGCGCCGCCCAGCGCCGCGATCAATTCAGGGCCGGTCAGGGTCTCGTCGGCCTTCTCGCACAGAGCGGCAAGGTGGTGCGTGAGCGGATTGACCACGGACAGCGGGTCAAGGCCGCGTGGCTGCACGAAGTTGGCAGGGATGCGCCATAGGCGCAGGAAGGCGGAGTAGAAGGCCTCGTCAGCGACAAGCAATTTGCAAGTCTTCAGCAGGGGGTGCCCGACCGCAATGTGTGCGTGTTGGCCGAAGATGATTTGGCTTTCGACTTTTTTCTGCTTGTGGTACGGGCAGGAATTTGCGATCACGTCCCACCCGCACACGCGCGGATTTGCGCACAGGTCGAGGGCGTCATAGCCACGGGCGAGCCATTTGCCCATCTGCTCAGTATGCCAGCAAGTGGTGACGCCGTCCTCGTCATTTTGGAATTGCTGACGGGGTAGCCAGCGATACCAGAAATCGGGGCGGCCGGCCATAGACTGCACGTCATGCCAGAAGTCTTTGCGAGGGCCAGCAAAAAAAACGCGGTGCCCCTGGCTGGCAATTCTCTCGGCCAACTGGACACCGGAAAAAGACTTTCCTACCCCAGGCGCCACGCGCGCCAGGAACACGGTTCGGCGCGACGACTCCATATACTCGTCGAGGGCCTCGGCCAGCATCACGCGGGCGTCGACCAATGACGACGTTGGACGCCAGCCGACCTTAGCCGCGTCACGCGCGACAAGCGCCCTGCGTGGGGGGCGCTGGGCTGGCTTCGATGCTTCCGGCTGCGGCGGTGCCGCGTTTAGCGCGGCCGCGATGACTTCCGCGATGAGGGACATAGTATCCTAATTTTACCACGTCTGCGCTTACCAGCGCAGTTGGGCCGCGGTTCGTGACGTTACTCAGTTAGCGTTATTGTATCACATAACTTGGGGTTTGACAAGTTTCTGAATTTGTGATACACTAAACACAAAGGAGACTGAAATATGCCACGAAGATACAGGGGGCCGAAGCGGGCCCAAATCATTGCCTATGTGCCGACCATTGTGAAACTGTTT
>CAZEPA010000877.1:0-1547 GCA_964513955.1 uncultured Anaerolineae bacterium
CCTGGGGCGTGCCGTTGTCGTCCAAGCCTGGGCTGACCGTGGTGGAGATGTTGAACGGCGCGGAGCACGGCCAGGTGCGCGCGATCTACTGCATGGGCGAGAACCCCGTGCTGACCGATCCTGACAGCAACCATGTCCGCCGCTGCCTGGCCTCACTCGATCTGCTGGTGGTTCAGGACATTTTCCTCAGTGAAACCGCGGCGCTTGCCGATGTCGTGCTGCCCGTCGCCAGCTTCGTGGAGAAGGATGGCACCTTCACGAACACCGAGCGCCGTGTGCAGCTCGTGCGTCGGGCCATTCCGACGCCTGGGCAGGCGTTGGCCGATTGGGAAGTGATCATGGCGTTGGCGCAGCGCCTGCTAGCCCTGCGCCCCAGCGGCGACAGCGATGGCCGCTCTGAAGGTTCGCACGCAGGCTGGGACTATCTCTCGCCGGCCGACATCATGGATGAAATCGCCGCGCTGACCCCGAGCTACGGCGGCATACATCACTGGCGCCTGCAGAAGGCGGGGTTGCAGTGGCCTTGCCCCAACGATAGCCACGCCGGTACTCCGATTCTGCACGTGGGTAAGTTCACGCGTGGCCTGGGGCGCTTCAGCGGGGTCGAGCATGTGCCGCCCGCGGAACTGCCGGACGCTGAGTACCCGCTGACCTTGACGACAGGGCGCGAGCTGTGGCATTATCACACCGGCAGCATGACGCGGCGCAGCAAAGGTCTCAACGCGCAGTCTCCCGAAGGCTTTGTGGAGATCAACCCCGAAGATGCGCAACCCGGCGCGATTCACGATGGCGACTGGGTGCAGGTGACTTCCCGTCGCGGCGAGCTGAAGACGAAGGCGCGCATCACCGAGGATGTGCCCCCCGGCGTTGTCTTCATGACTTTTCACTTTGCAGAAGCCCCCGCCAATGCCCTGACCATCTCCGTGCTCGATCCCATCGCCAAGATTCCCGAATTCAAGGTATGTGCGGTGGCGATCAAGCCGTTGATAAATGGACACCATAACGGAAACGGAAAGCATTGAACCAGAAAAGACAGGCAGAGGGCGCGCCCGGCGCTCATCTGCCTGTCATGAAAACTCAAGGGGGAGTGACAGAGTATGGCAGCCGAGTTTGATGCACTAGTTCCAGCAGAAATGGCCGCGAAAGCCGAGAGTATCGGAATCAAGAAGGCCGGGATGGATTCGCTGACGATGTTTGCGCTGGCCATTTTAGCCGGCGCCTTCATCGCCATGGGCGCCATCTTTTCAACCACGAGCGTGGCCGGCATGGCCGGCGTAGCTCCCTACGGAATCATTCGCCTGGTCGCCGGGCTGACGTTCACCCTCGGCCTGATCCTGGTCGTGGTCGCGGGCGCTGAGCTGTTCACCGGCAATAACCTGATTGCGATGGCCTGGGCGGGCGGCAAGGTCAGCACCGGTTCATTGCTGCGCAATTGGGTCATCGTCTATTTCGGGAACTTTGTCGGCTCCATTGCGACGGCCTATCTCATGTTCTTAGGCAAGCAGTACACCTTTGGCAGCGGCGCGATTGGCATTGCCGCGTTGAAC
>CAZEPA010000878.1:0-1537 GCA_964513955.1 uncultured Anaerolineae bacterium
CTTCGATGCCCTGATCACCCGCTGGTGCCTGCCTCTTGACTAATGGAGAAGGAGCCGTGTCCGTATTTCTCTTGCGCGATCAGCAGTTTCGTGGTTGCTACCCCCCGGCAGACGACTCGTTGGCCAACTTCCACATCATCGCCCTATCGGCCAGCGTTGCGTTACGACCACCGCGCGCGTTTCTTCAGTTGGCCATGCTGAATCTGCATCAAGCAAGTGGACGGCAAGGCTAGTCAGGAGTGATATTGGCATCTATCGTAAACAAGCGGCCGTTGAAAATCGGCCTGGTGCTGCTCGCCTATGTGGCGTTTATTTCTCTCGGTCTGCCTGACGGGCTGCTGGGCGTGGCCTGGCCCTCGATGCGCGCGGACTTTGGGCTGCCGCTGGACGCCCTGGGCATGCTGCTCGTGGCCTCTACGGCCGGCTATCTCACGTCGAGCTTCTTCAGCGGCCGCATCACGGCGCGGTTGGGGGTCGGCGGACTGCTGGCCGCGAGCTGCGCCGCGACCGGCGGCAGCCTGCTGGGCTACACCCTGGCGCCATCCTGGATTACGCTCGTGCCGTTTGGCCTGGTGGCCGGGCTCGGCGCGGGCGCGATTGACGCTGGCATCAATACGTACATCGCCTCGCATCACGGCGAGAGTTTGATGCAGTGGCTGCACGCCAGCTTCGGCGTCGGCATCACGCTCGGCCCGATCATCATGACCACGGGCCTGAATCTGACCGGCGCGTGGCGCACGGGCTATGTCGTGGTGGGCGTCGCCCAACTCGTGCTGGCGGGCTGCTTTGCCGTCACCGCGTCCTTGTGGCGCGAGAATGGGGCCGCCAGGGAAGCCGATGCCGACATGCGCCTGACCGACTTTCAGACGCCCCTGCGTGAGACGCTGCGCCAATCGCGCGCCTGGCTCAGCATTCTGATGTTCTTCCTCTACACCGGCATCGAAGTTACGCTGGGGCTGTGGGCCTATACGCTGCTGACCGAGTCGCGCGGCATTGCGCCCGCAGCCGCGGGCCTGGTGGCCGGCAGCTATTGGGGCACGTTCACCGTGGGCCGCGTCGTGGCCGGACTGTACGCGCCGCGCGTGGGCGCCAACCGGCTCGTGCAGATCAGCCTGCTGGGCGCGCTGGCCGGCGCGCTGCTCTTGTGGTGGAACCCCAGCCAGGCGGTGAGCCTCTTCGGCGTTGGGCTGGTCGGTTTTGCCGTGGCGCCGATTTTCCCCGCGCTGGTGTCTGGCACCAGCGGTCGCGTCAGCATGCGCCATGCGGCCAACACCATCGGCATGCAGATCAGCGCCGCCGGCCTGGGCGCCGCGCTGCTGCCCACGGTCGCGGGCAGCCTGGCGCGCTACACCTCACTGGAAGCGATCCCCATCTACCTGGCGACGCTGATCGTCGTCCTGCTCCTGCTGCACCGCCAGTCCACGCGCTGGGCGCCGGAATGAAAAAGACAGGACTACCAAACGTAGTCCTGTCTTTCTTGGATGACCCGCCAGGGACTCGAACCCTAAACCCAATGATTAAGAGTCATTTGCTCTGC
>CAZEPA010000879.1:0-1528 GCA_964513955.1 uncultured Anaerolineae bacterium
CATGAACCCGGCCGCCGTGGCCGATCACGTGGAGGTGACAACCGACGCCAATGGCCTGGCCACGCTGCCGCTGTGGCTGCTGGGGCCGAATGTGGGTGCGAACCTGGTGCGCGCAAACCTGGCCCAGGGCTGGCCGGCTGTGGTCTATTTCCATGCCACAGGAACCGCAGCGGCCGCCGCACCCACCCCTGAGCTGCCCGTGGTGGAGGCGCTGTGGCCGCCGAACGGGCTGATTCTGGCGCGGCCCGCGCCCTGGCAAAGCAACTGGGCCGGCGCGCCGCGGCTGGAGATCGCCTTCAGCCATGAGATCGCCGCGGCCAGCCTGGCGCAGGTGAATGATTGGCTGCGGGTCTGGCAGGTCCAGGTGCGCGGCCCAGAAGACGCCGTGATTCATCGCGTGCAGGTGACGCCGGCGGGGCAACCGGCCCCGGCCGTCCTGCGCAGTTCAGGGGTGACAGAGAGCTTTGCCCTGAGCGATGTACTTGATTTGCAGCAGAACGAGCTTCCCTGGCGCTTCCTGGTGCAGTTGCGCGCGGAGAATGACCTGGTGCTGGATACCGCCAACCAGGCCCTGGATGCCGATTTCCAGGGCACGCAGCTCACCGCCGACCTGTTGGACGCGGTGTGGGCGCTGGTGGAAGATGGCGTGAGTCCGTTGGGCAATCAGGTGTGGGCCGGATTGGCCGACACTTTCGTGCGTACGGCGCGCGCCGGCGATGGGCAGCCCGGCGGCCAGTGGCACAGCTTTTTCGAGGTCATACCAGGCTAACGCCATGTTGGGCAAACACCCCCATCTCAGTGGAGGAATTCGAATGTCAATTGACTACGTTGATCGTCCGTTTCCGAGCGCCGCAGGCCTGGAAAAGCCGCGCTTCTTTGCCTATCAAATCGTCATGCCGGCTGACCTGACGCTGGCGGTTGATTATGTCTATGAGCGGCAGCGTCGCCACAATCGTTTGCTGCACGGCTGGGGTGTCGTGCGGGGCGCCTGGGTCAGCCGGGTAGACGACTGGCAGCTGAGCATCACGCCTGGCTATGTGCTGGGGCCGCAAGGCGATGAAATCGTCATTGACCGCCTGCAGCAGTTCGACATCCGCACGGAAGGACTTGACGGCTATGCCGTCAGCTCGTCAGAGGCCGCCGATCCGTGGTGCAGTACGGTGCGCGTCAGCCGCCGGCCAGAGCTGCCGTTGTACGTGGCGGTGCGCTACGGTGAATGCCAGACGCGGCCGGTGCAGGTGGCGAGCGCCGGCTGTGGAGGCAGCGATCTAGCCTGCGAGTACAGCCGGCTGCGCGAGAGTTTTGCCGTCAAGCTGCTGACCCAGCTGCCGGCAAGCTACGCAGGCATTGCCGCGCCGCCGGCCTATGAGCAGACGCACAGCCTTCCACCGGGCGGCGGCGTGGCTGGCGGCGTACCAGATGATCCGCGGCCGTGGCTGCCGCCGCCGACTGATCCCTGGGTGATCCTGGCGGACCTGCGCTTGCAGGCGGACGGCACCTTGGGGCTGAGCAGCGTGGACAACCTCGC
>CAZEPA010000880.1:0-1526 GCA_964513955.1 uncultured Anaerolineae bacterium
GCGCCAGGATCGCTTTGCGGCTGGCTGGCGGCATGGTGGTAAACACATCCGCCTTGCCCTGCTGCAAATAGGCCGAATTGACAAACGTGTCATAGTCCATGCGCAGGAGCTGCACGATGCGCGCCTCGGTGGCGCGCACGGAGGTCTCCGTCAGAGCGCGGAAGCCATCATTTGCGCGCACTTGCAGTTCGAGCAGGCTCCGCCCGGCGCCTTTGCTGCTGCGTTTGCGCAGGACGCGGTAGAGGTTTTCGTACAGTTCGAATTCGATTTCGACTTCCATCTCGCCTTCGCCCTGGCGAATGAGGTCGTTGTCGCTGCGGGCACGCGCCTTGCCCCACAGCGCCCAGGTGATGGCGTCAAGCAGGGCCGATTTGCCGTGGCCGTTGTCGCCGGCCAGGCAGGCCAGGTGAATGCCGCGCAGATCCAGCGCCGGGGTGTCGGCATAGGACATGAAGTTGTGCAGACGAAGTTTAGTTGGAATCATGGTTGTTGAGCTACTTGGTTGGGATCATGGTTGTTGAGCTACTTGGTTGGGATCATGGTTGTTGAGCTACTTGGTTGGGATCATAGGTGTTGAGCGACTTGGTTGGAATCATGATTGTGTTATGCTATAATGATGATAGTCGCAGCGTTTAGTTGTTGGCGCCGGCCGGCCCTTGGTCGGACCGATGATGGCCTGATTATACCACACGCGGCGGCAACGGCAGCCGTTCAGAATGTAGCGCACACGTTGCCACAAAGAACACAGAGAAATCGTTGCGAGCACAAGCATATTGAACCACTTAACGCAAAGCCGCAAAGTCGCTGAGCCGCAAAGAGGATGAATAGTCGTCCAGAAGGTGCTCGTGGCGGATAAAGATAGGACGCGAACAGGAACATCTCTGCGCCATGGCGTCCTGGCGCCTTTGCGTTAAAATGCCACCTTGTTTTGGCAACATCTTTGCGCTCTTTACGGTCAAAAATGCTTAGATTCTATGTTCCAGTAGCGCATGAAGGAGTAAAGGCATGAAGCACGCGGTTTCTATCAGCCTGGGCAGTTCAACACGGGATAAGACGGTTGAGATCGAGTTGCTGGGCGAGCGGGTGCGGATCGAGCGCCGCGGCTGTGACGGCGATGAACGCAAGGCGCAGCGCCTCTTCACCGAACTCGACGGCCAGGTGGACGCGTTTGGGGTCGGTGGGGTTGAGCTTTACCTGCGCCTGGAAGAGCGGGAGTATCCGCTGCGCTCCGGCCTCAACCTGGTCAAGAATGTGCACAAGACGCCAGCCGTGGACGGCCGCGGTCTCAAGCACACGATGGAAAAACGGGTCATGCAGATGGCCGAGCCGCACCTGGACGCGCCCATCCGTGACCGTCGCGCGTTCATGACGCTGGCGGTGGATCGCTACGGCATGGCGCAGTCACTGGCGGCCAGCGGCTTCGAGGTCGTTTTCGGCGATTTGATGTTCGGCGTGGGGCTGCCCATTCCGGTGCGCGGCCTGCCGGCGCTGCGCCGCCTGGCGCGGGTGCTGATGCCGATCATGGG
>CAZEPA010000881.1:0-1526 GCA_964513955.1 uncultured Anaerolineae bacterium
CGTCACCGCTTCTTGCAGCTTCGCGCGCAACAGGCGGTTTTCGGTCAGGGCGCGGAACTCCGCCTCGGTCACACCTGATGACTGCTTGATCGTGTCCAGCGTCTGTTTGTAAATACGCTGATACTCAGCTTCGGTGAAAGGCGTCGGCGTCGGCGCGGGCGTCACCGTCGCGCTGACCACCTGCGTCTCGGTTACGCCGGTAGACATCGTCACCACCTGGGTTGAGGTGATGGTCGCCGGGGTGACGATGGGCGTCGGCGTCGCATCAGGCTCATAACCGAAACTCTTTGCGACTTCTTTATCCACATCCGCCGGGTCCACGCTGATGTTGCGCTTGGCTGCTTCCTGACGAATCAGCGCCTCATCCACCATATTATCCAGCACATTCAGGGCCAGGGTCTCCGGGTTGCTCAACTGTTGTTGAAGCTGCTGGATTTGGGAACCAAAGAAGTTGTTGGAGCCATTGGGATCGAGCTGCTGTTGAATCTGCTGATACTGCGCCAGTTGATTCACAAGCAGCGCACGTTCGTACTTCACCCGGGCCTGATAGCGGTCGGTTGTAATGGTGTCGCCATTGACCGTCGCCACCGGCGAATTGGGAATCAGCACCAACTGTTGGAGTAACCCGACAGCCAGCACGATCACCACCAGGGCGCCGGTAATGCCGACGCCAATCAGAACGCGGCGCTGAAGCTCGCGCTCACGCCGGTTGAGGGCCGTCTGTTTCTTGGTCGGTTCTTTAACCGTTCGTTCTCGCTTTGCCATGCCGCGTGGCGCTCCTGGTCAGAATTAGCCTTGGGTGCCGCCGACGTAAGTCAGCAGGGCAAGGTAGCGCGCGCGTTTGATCGCCACAGACAGTTCGCGCTGATGGCGGGCGCAGGTGCTGGTTTTGCGGCGCGGGCGGATTTTGCCGCGCTCGGTGACGTAGCGGCTCAGAACATCCACGGCTTTGTGGTCAATGAACTTGACCTTGTCAACACAGAAAGCGCACACGCGCCGGCGCACCGCGCCGAAACGACGCCCGCCAGGGCCAGTCGGCGGCCCGCTGCGACCACGCAGGGGGCGGCCGCCACGCGGACGACCACCGCGGTCATCGCCCACGTCATCCAATTCATCATCTACGATATCAAAATTCGTAGCCACAGTCTACTCCTGCTCTCACTAGTAATTGTTCTCTTCTTCGTCGCTGCTGGCATAATCAACTTCACTGCTGCCTGGGCGGCTGTCGAGCATGATCATCTCGTTCGCGACCAGCTCGGTGCGGAAGTGCTTCTGTCCGCTTTGGTCTTCCCAGCTACGGGTTTGCAGGTGCCCTTCCACATAGACGCGCCGGCCTTTGCGCAGGTATTGATTGCAGATTTCTGCCAGGTTTCCCCAGGCCACCACATTGAACCATTCGGTGGCCTCGCGGCGTTCCCCTTCGGCTGTTACCCACGTGCGGGTCACAGTGACGCTAAACGACGTCACGGGCTTGCCGCTGGGTGTGTAACGCATGTCGGGATCATGGCCGATTTGGCCGATGATCA
>CAZEPA010000882.1:0-1525 GCA_964513955.1 uncultured Anaerolineae bacterium
ATGCTGGCCGAAACGTCGTTCGACGAATCGGCCATCGCACGCGCCCGCCCGGTCGTGATGTCGTCAGGCCTGGCGGTGCGCGTCTGCAGCGCGGAGGCTCTCCTCGTCTACAAGATGTTGTCCACGCGCACCCAGGATCGCACCGATGTGGAGAGCATCATCACCCGCCAGGGCGGCCGGCTGGACGCTGCCTATGTTGAAAGGTGGCTGCGCCTCTCCGAACAGGACTTGGACGACAGCACCCTCGTCACCGAATTTCGGCGTTTGACTGCGTAGGATTGAACGGGGCGCACAGCGCAGCGAGGCAACGTCGCGCCTGGCGCCCCGACTCATTGCAGATCGCGCAGATAGGCCCGATCCTGCTCCAGACAGGAGCGGAACTGCATCTGCGCCAGGAACCGCGCATAGGCGGCTGCGGCGGCGTCACGCTGACCCTGGCGCGTGTACCAGTTGCCGCGCATCGCCTGCAGGCGGGGCGGATCGCCCGGCTGAGGGGCGCCGAGCTTCTCTTCGATCAGGCGGCCGAGCGGCAATCCCTTCGCTTCCTCCGTGTTTATCAGTGCCAGGTAGTAGTAGAGCCAGCACACCCGCGTCCAGGGCGACGCGCTGTCGATCTGTTCGGCCGCCTGACAATCGGCCAGCGCCTTTTGATTGTTGCCGGTGTGCCGGTGCACGTTGGCGCGATTGACCAGTGCCAGAAACTCGACGCCGCGCGCCTTTTCTTGCCGCGCCAGCTCGATGGCTTCGTCCAGCGTGTCCTCGCCCCCGGTGGCGTAAGTTCCGCGCAGCGAACGGTTGTAGTAGGCCACGCCCAGGTTGTTGAGAGCCGCGCTCCAACTGGGATATTGCAGCTTCAACTCGCGCAACGCCGCGATGGCGTCGTCGTGACGCTGGCTAAAGAGCACGGCGCTGGCCGCCAGCAGCGCCAGGTCACGGTTGGCAACCTGCGTCGCCGCGCTCGTCAACTGCGCGGCCGCTTCTTCATAATCGCCATGCTGAAACGCAATCAGCGCCGCGCCCGCTTCGGCGACACTGGCAACCGTCCCCACGATCTGCACCTGACCCGGCTGGTAGAGATCGTCCGCGTTACGGATGGCAGCCAACGCCGCCGTCAGCTCGATCTGGTCCGGCTGCGGGCAACGCCCTGACACGACCAGATCGAAGCCCTCTGGCTGGCTCCAGCTGCGCAGTGGCGCAGGGTCGGCGGCACTCAGCGTCGTCAGCCTGGCAGCAGCGCCCGTCCAGGCGCTGGTCAGCGCGTCTTGGATGGCCGCGGAGCAGTCTACCAGCGATCGCAGGCCAACCCGAATCGGCGTGGCCTCTGCCTGGCAGGCCGCTGCCGCTTGAGGATACTTGAGGCTCGGTGGCGGGCGCAGGCTGCGCAGGAGCAAAAAGGCGCCCAACGCCAGGATGAGCAACCCCGCGGCCAGGGCGAGCAGTCCGCGCGGCAGGGTCCGCCGCCGCGCAGTTGGCGGCAGGCGCAGGACCTGGCCCGCGAACGCGGTCATCTGGGCGGGGTTGAGCT
>CAZEPA010000883.1:0-1522 GCA_964513955.1 uncultured Anaerolineae bacterium
CCAGGGCCAGCACGATCAAGCCGCGCATAGCCAGGGGCGGCGACACGACGGGGATAGCCTGGTAAAGAAGGATGGTCGCGAGCGCGGCAGGCACCGCGCTCAGGATGCTGTGCGGTGCGCTGGCCGCGCGCGCCAGATCGTAGCTGTCCAGCAGATGCGAGACAAGCCACCAGGTCAGGGCTAACGCGACCCACCAGTACCACAGGGCCGCGAAGGCGCCGGGTGTGTCCAACCAATCGGTGCGCAGGCGAATGGCGAAAATCACGGTCGCCAACAGCAGGAGGAAATCAACCACGAACAGCAGGAGTCGCCTTTCGGAGGCGCGTAGGCCGAGGCTCGGCAACGCCCACCGGGGAAATCCCACCCGCCGGAGTATGGGGCGACCTGGGGTCGCGGGTAGTGAAGGTGTTTGATCAGAAATCATCGCTTGCCTCCAGGGGAATACGGGCACTTGTGTGTGAAAGCCAGGCGCCGGGTCGGGAAGGGGCGCGGCAGGCATCAGTACGGGGGCGACCCACGGATGTGGGGCCGCGCCAGGGTCATGCGCCGCCCACGCGGCCTTCCGCGGCAGGCCTGGCGCAGGTCATACCTCGTACAGAGTTGAGAGCACCTCCTCTTCACAGCGGCGCTGGCGATCAAACCACGCGCGGCCGGCCGCGCCCATCGCGGCCAGGCGGTCGGAATCGGACACTGCGTCGCGCAGGGCATAGGCCAACGCGGGCGGATCGTTGGGGGGAATCACCCAACCGGTTTCCCCTTCAATCACGGCTTCGGGCAGCGCGCCGGTGCGGGTGACGATCACCGGCACGCCGAAGCGATAGGCCGTGGCAACCAGGGCCGACTGCGTCGCGTCGCGGTAGGGTAATACCAGCAGCGCGGCCTCACGGAACAACTCGATCCCCTCCGCGTCGGGGATGCGCCGGTTGCGCAGTTCCACGCCCGCAGGCAACGCCGGCAGGGCAAGGCCTGGGGCGACAGAGCCGGCCAGGATGAGACGGTGGGGCCACGCCTGGTCAGCGCCGGTATGACCCTCGCTGAGCAGAGCCCAGGCCGCCAGCAAGGTGTCAATCCCTTTGTACCACTCCAGGCGACCAAAGAATATGACATGGCGCGGTTGTGAGGGCAAAGTCGGCGTCTGCGCGGCGGCCGCCGCCTGCGGTTCGGCGCCGTAACCCCAAAAACCGTGCAGCAGCGGCGCACATGTCACCCGGTTCGGCGGCAGGCCCTGCGCCAGCAGGCGGTCGCGATAGCGGCGGCCATGCACCAGGATGTGCGCGCCAGAGGCGAGAATCAGTCGGTTCCACAGGCGGATCAGCCCGGCGAAGCGCACGCCGTGGTGCGGGTCCAGGTCGTGCAGCGTGTGGATGACTGTCGCGCCGCGGCGGCGCAGCGCGTACACCAACGGCAGGTTCCAGGCGTGAACGCCGGTGAAATGGAAGATGGAAGATTGAAGATTGAAGATTGAAGATTGAAGATGACGGTAGGCGGTGATGTCGAGGCCTGCGCGTGAAAAGCCGGTGCC
>CAZEPA010000884.1:0-1521 GCA_964513955.1 uncultured Anaerolineae bacterium
CCCCAAGCGGCCCAGTGTGGCGATGAAGGCGAAGGCCAGCGGCACGCCGGCGAAGTTAGACGCCACGCCGCTGAAGGTCGCCATGCCGTCGGTTACCCAGCGCGGCAGACCCACCAGCGTCGCCGAATAGGCCAGGAAGAAACCGAACAGCCCGCCAATGACCGCGGTGAATAGGCTGATGCGAATCGTGATCGAGTAGGCGTTGAGGATGGAGGGCGTGAACAATCCCTGGATGTTGGCCAGGGTGAACTGCCCTTGATTATCTTGAAAACTGCCAATAAACAACGAGAGCGAAGGAAGGAACAGGAAAAAGAGGGCAAAGATCAAGAAGGGCGCAACGCCCAGCCACGCCCAGTTGGCGCGGCGCGCGGGGCGCGCCAGCGGCGCGCCCCGCCGTAGAGAAGGTGTGGGTTGCGGTGTGCTCGCCACGGCTCAGTGCTACTTCACATCGGCGCCGACGACTTTGTCCCAGCCATCGGTGATCGCCTTCTTGGCGTTGTTGATTTGCTCGATGGTCGGGAAGACGGCCTTGGCATAGAGTTCGGCCGCTGGCAATTTGGCCGTGACTTCGGCCGGGATCACATTGCGCTTGACCAAATCGTTGTAGCGAATCGGGTGGCAGCCGCCCTTCAGCCAGACGATCTGGCCTTCGTCCGAGTAGAGATACTCCATCCACAGCTTGGCCGCGTTGGGATGGGGCGCGTACGCGCTAATGGCCTGGATGTAAACGCCAGCGATAACGCCCGTCTTGGGAATCACCACTTCGATGTTAGGGTTGCCGGCCAGGGCCGCTTTATCGGCCAGGGCGTTGTAGTCCCAGCGCGTGATCACCGGGGTTTCGCCTTTGGCCACGGTCGCCTGCTTGGCGATCACCGGGACGAAGTTGCCCATGGCGTTCAACTGCTTGAAGAACTCTAGGCCAGGCGCCACGTTGTCGAGCGAACCGCCGTTGGCCAGGGCCGCGGCGAACACGCTCATTTGCGCCTGCGCCGAGGCACGCGGGTCGCCGGACAAGGCCACTTGACCCTTGTACTCCGGCTTGAGCAGATCGGCCCAGTCCTGCGGCACGTTCTTCACCGCGTCCTTGTTGACTTCGAAGGCCAGCACGCCGTAGTAGTCGCCGTACCAGTAGCCATCCGCGTTCTTCGCGTCGGCCGGGATGGTGTCCCAGGTGCTGACCTTGTAGGGCTGCACCAGCTTCTCATCCACCAACTGCGGGCCAAAGCCAAAGCCGACGTCAATCACATCAGGCGCCTGCGGGCCTTTGTTGTCTTTGTTGGCCTTGATGGCTTCGACTTCATCGCCGGAGCCGGCATCGGGATTCAGCTCATTGACCTGCAGGCCGTACTTGGCCTTGAAGCCTTCGATAGCCTCGCCGTAATTGCACCAGTCGTGGGGCAGGGCGATGGTGGTGAGGGTGCCTTCGGTCTTGGCCGCGTCCACGAGTTTCATCATATCGGCGGTCATGCCTGAGGTGACAGGTTCCGGGGATTTGATGGCGGGGGCGGCGGGCGTACAGCC
>CAZEPA010000885.1:0-1514 GCA_964513955.1 uncultured Anaerolineae bacterium
GAATGGGATCACTGCCTTGCCTCCTGGGCTTGTTCGGCCGCATGCGTGCGCGCTCGCATCTCGCGCTCAACAATCGCAAAATCCCCTTCTGCTTTGGCGACCCATTCAAGCGTGATGGGCTTCATACAGCGCCTTACCCTCATCATCTCTCACACCTCTCCATACCGATACTTCGTGCTCTCCTCGATGATCTTGACCTCGGCTGGCGCCAGGTCGAATAGATCATACACCCGCCGGTTGAGCTGCGTCTCCAGGCGCACGATGGCGGTGGTGCGCTGCACGTGCTCAGCGCGCTGATCGGCCAGCCAGCCTTCCCAATCGTCGCGCTGACGCACGGGAATCTCGCGCTTGAGCGCCTTGCGCACCTCGGCCAGGAAGCCGGGGAAGTCCAGCTCCCACCACGCGGTCAATCTCTGGTTGAGGGTCGCGCCCGGCGCGCCCAGGTCGGTCAGGATGCGGTGACGGGTTTGGCGGTGCACGGCGTAGCGGACGCGCGCGTGTTCGGAGATGGCCAGCGCCAGGCCGGCGATGGCGTCACGGTCAGCCGCAGGCGCAGCAGGAATGGGCAGGCGAGACATGAATTGGATTTTCTGCTGGTATCGAACTGAGCCAGCGCGTTCGCCCAATGGTACGCAAAGCTGCGAGATGCAAAGCCAAATGGTGCGTGACTGAAGAATGCCTAAGGCGAACGGGGAATCGGACACGACGATGTATCCCTTGTCATTGACGTATGCGCCAGAGACGTCCCAGGAGAAACGTGGGTACTTACCGATATCAGGCCAGAAGATTTTTGCCTGTTCAAACTCTTCATAGTAGTCCACCGGGTCCTGCGTCTCAAACCACGCGTAGGCACCCGGTTTGCGTCCAGGCCAATGCTCCGCCGCCGACCAGTCATTGGGACGCGGTTCCAGCCGAGCGCGCATCGGTAAGAGATGCTCTTTGATGGCGGGATAGGCGTTGATATCAATGCCCCGCCGTGTGAAAATCAGCCATCGGCCCTCGTATTCCTGATACCATGGACGCAGATCCTCGCCGCGCAAGATTGGTTTGATGATCTCCGCACATTTCGGATCGCTGGCAACCAACCGCTCGCGCGTTTCCCGGTTTATAATGAACGCCTCATTGAGGCCGGTTTTGACACCGTAGTAGATTCTCCCCTCCACCACCTCACCCAACGGTCGGCCCGCAGCCATCAGCCTGTTGAAGATGCGCCGCGCAGCATCGTCGCCCAACTGCCAGCCGACGTCCGCTTGATCGTGGATCGCAACCGGGGTCAACTTGGCGGCCACCTGCGCGGCGAACTGGCGCACCCCTTCGCCACGCGTGAAGATGGCGACCTGCGCCGTGTGATCGGGCGGCGGCGGCAGCTTGCGCACGACGGGGATGGCCGGGTACACGTCGGCCGCGTCCTCGAAGATGCGATTGTCGCCGATGTCCGCCAGCGATTCGATGGTGACCTGGCTGCGCAGGTAGGCGCGCAGCGCGGCGGCATAGTTGGCGCGCAGCCAGCTGTT
>CAZEPA010000886.1:0-1511 GCA_964513955.1 uncultured Anaerolineae bacterium
CTTTGGTGATTTTGAAATAGCTGACCTGCAAAATGACAGCCAGCGCTTCGCTGACTGGTATGACGGCGATGATTGGCAGCAGCAGCCATTGACCGGTCATCAAGGCAACCACGGCCAGGGTGGCGCCCAGAGCCAGCGCTCCCATGTCGCCCATGAAGAGCTGGGCGGGGTGGACGTTGAACCAGAGGAAACCGAACAGCGCGCCCACCAGCGTGAAGCAGAACCGTCCCAGGAAGGTGTATCCCTGCATCAGCGCGATCAGGCCGTAGGCGGCGAAAGCCGTCGCGCTGATCAAGCCGGCCAACCCGTCCAGACCATCTGTCAGATTGACCGCGTTGGACATGCCGACGATCAGGAAGACCGCGATGGGGATGTACATGTTGCCGAGTGGAATTTCATCCTCAGACCCGGGCCAGTACAGTTCCGGGGCATCCAGCACGTATTTCAGGCCGTAGGCCACGACGATGGCCAGCACAAGCTGGAGCAGGAATTTGGTGCGCGCGCGCATGCCCAGGCCGCGACGCGGACCGCGAATACCTTCCCAGTCATCGACCGCACCCAGGAATGCGTAAACCAGCAGGACGAGCAAGGGCAGCAGGATGGAGCGGCCGACAACCTCGTAGCCCAGCAGCGTGGCGGCGTTCAAAAGCAGGGTCAGCACCGTCACCGGCAGCAGGAACAGGATCCCGCCCATGGTGGGGGTGCCCATCTTCAGTGCGTGCGAATCAGGGCCTTCCACGCGAATGAGCTTGCCGATCTTGAAATGGCGCAGGATGCGAAGCAGCGGTCCGCCCCAGATGACCGCGAGCATAAAGCTGAATCCAGCCAGTGCGAGTGCCAGGGATGTGTTGCTCATGAGCCGGCCTCCAGGGAAGCGACGATGCGGTCCATCCTCAATCCGTGCGAGCCTTTGACCAGCACCACATCATCCGCCTTGAGGGAATTTTGAAGCAGATCAATCGCCTGGCTGACATCATCCACCGATTCGATGGCGCTGGAGGGCATGCCGGCCTGGCGGGCCGCCTGCGCAATCTGTTTGCCCAGACGCCCGACCGTGATCAGGCGGCGGGCCACTTCGGCGGCGCGCACGCCAACGATTTCGTGGCCTTCCTGTTCGTAGGGCCCCAGTTCCAGCATATCGCCCAGCACAGCCACCCGGTTTCCGTCAATTTCCGAGAGCAGGTTGAGGGCTGCCAGAGTGGATTCGGGCGAGGCATTGTAGGTGTCATCAATGATTAGCGCGCCGCTGGTCGCCCGGACGGTGGCCAGGCGCAACTGGGTGAAGCTGTGGTTGAGGCCATCGATCACTTCCTGCCAGGCGAGTCCTTCCACCAGGCCGACGGCCGCGGCGCGCAATACGGTATGCACCGAATGCCGCCCGATCAACGGGACGCGCAGGTGCAGCGTTTCGTTGCGGACATGCAGTTGGAAGCGGATGCCTTTCAAGCCCATACCGACCACGTCGCTGGCCCACAGGTGGCTGTGGGCGTCAAGCCCATAATAGAAAATGC
>CAZEPA010000887.1:0-1510 GCA_964513955.1 uncultured Anaerolineae bacterium
CGCGGTAGTGTTTCTCTGCCGTGGCGCTGGGCTTGTGGCCTTGAATCTGCGCCACCACGCCGGCAGGCAGTTCCAGCCATTCGGCCAGACTGCCGAAACTGCGACGCAGGCCATGCAAGGTCAGGTACTCGACACCGGCCTCACGGCAGGCGTCAACATGCGGCGAGCGCGGCGTGGCTATCGGCGTGGGCTTGGTGGCGCTGGAGAACACCCATTCATTGCGCCGCGGCAGGCCGGTCAGCAAGAAGTGCACATAGGGCGTCAGCGGAATTTGCCGGGTGCCATCTTCACCGCCTTTGCTTTCGGCCTTGTCGCGCAGGGTGATGCCACGCCATTGCAGGTTTAAATCGTCCCAGCGCAGGTCCAGCAACTCGCCGGGGCGTGCTCCCGTCAGCAGCAGGATTTGCAGGTAGGCGGCAGGCACTGGGGGTAGGGCGCGCACGGCGGCAAACCAGACGGCCAATTGCTCGCGCAGCAGGGCGTCGGACTTGGGCTTTGCGCGGCCCAGCGGTTCGCGCACTGCTCGGCCGCTGGCAGCGTCGGTGTTCAGCAGCCCGGCATAGGCCTTCTGTTCGCCGCACCAAGTCATGAAAGCTTTGAAGCAGCGCAGCGCCAGCCGCGCCGATGTGGGCCGGGTCTTGGCTTCGTGCTTGGCCCATGCCTGCATGGTGTTGGCATCCAACTCGCCCAGCCGCAGGGCGGCCAGAGCGTGCAACGGCCCGGCGATGGTGACGCCCCGGCCACGGGTGCCACGGGTTGCCTTTTCACCACCGGGGCGAATCAGCCTCACATGGTCAGCATGGTGCCGGGCCCCCCAGTGCGAGCGGCGGGCTTCAATGTAATCGGCCCATGCCTGGCCCACCGTGACGGCCTGGGCCACCTGCGCGGCCTTCGCAGCCCGAGCCTCGGCTTCGCGCTGGCGCTCCAACTCGCGCGGGTCTTGCCCGGCATCCAGGGTTACACGCAGGCGGTTCGCTTCGGCACGCGCCAGTTCGATCGTCCAAGCGCGCACGTCACCCAAGGTGCGGCGGATGGTCTGGCGACGCAGCTTCGCTTCGAACACGTAGGACTTGGTCCCCCCGGCGGTCACGCGCACGCGCAAGCCGGGTGCTTTGCTGTCGCGCAGAAAGGCTTGCTGCTTGCCGGGCGGGCAGGTCAGGCGGTCGATGACGCCGGCTGTCAGATCGACGGCGTTCGCCAAGTCGGGGGCTTCAGTCTTGCGTGGCCGTGCCATGGTTGTAGGAGCTGGGGCTGCAGAGCGGCTACATGGCTTCGGAGTCTGGCGGAACGTGTCCGCTGGTTTTCCATGTAGCCACTATGTAGCCACTATGTAGCCAGTTTCGCCCTATTTTGCCGAATACCCCTCAACACTACAAGAGTAAATATTTCCATAACTCATTGTTTTAAAAAGAAAACATCAATTTCAATCAACACCCCAGAACCCATACTCCTGCAGACTGTTAATCCGTAGGTCCCTGGTTCGAGCCCAGGTCGGGGAGCCAAATACCGC
>CAZEPA010000888.1:0-1504 GCA_964513955.1 uncultured Anaerolineae bacterium
CAGCGGCGCCTACGACCTGCTCGTCGTCGGTTCGCCGTTGCCCGATCGCGAAGGCCATGTGGCCCTGGACGGCGTGGTCGGCCAACTGATCAAGGTCGCCCAGGATTGCCCGGTTCTGATCGTGCGCTCGAACGCGAAGGAGTTGTAGAGAAGATCGGAGACCGGAGATCAGAGGCCGGAGATTAGAGACCGGAGATCGTTCGCTTGCAGCGTTCCGCGCTTTGTACTTTGCACTATGCACTTTGACCTATTTTTGGAGGTAACGATGTTTCGTCGAATGGTTCACAGCAGTGTGATACTCGCTGCGCTGATCGTGCTGGTAGGCTGCGGGGCGCCCTCGGCTGCCCCGGTGACGCCTGGTCCCGCCAAAGAGTCTACGCCTGCCACGGCCGGCAGCCAGTCCGCGCTGACTCTGATCCTGGGCGCGTACACGACGCCGCGTGAGGCGTATGGCAAGCTGATTCCGCTGTTCAAGGCGCAGTGGCAGCAGGAGAAAGGCCAGGCGGTCACGTTCGAGGAGTCGTATCTTGGATCGGGCGCGCAGTCGCGCGCCATCGTGGAAGGCTTCGAGGCCGATGTGACCGCGCTCTCGCTGGAGGCCGATGTCACGCGCATCACCCAGGCCGGCTTGATCACGCATGACTGGAAAGACAATCCGACCAAAGGCATTGTCAGCACGTCGGTGGTGGTTTTTGCCGTGCGCAAGGGAAATCCCAAGCAGATCAAGGATTGGGCCGATCTGGCGAAGCCGGGCGTGCAAATCCTGACGCCGAACCCTAAGACGAGCGGCGGCGCGATGTGGAACATCCTTGCCTTGTATGGCGCGGCCCTGCGCGGCAAGGTTGACGGCGTACCGGCCAATGACGAGGCCGCTGCGTCGGCCTTCCTTACCACCGTGTTGAAAAATGTGACCGTCATGGACAAGGGCGCGCGCGAGAGCATCACCAATTTCGAAAAGGGCGTGGGTGACGTCGCAATCACCTATGAAAACGAGGTGCTTGTCGGTCAGCAGAGCGGCCAGACCTATGAGATGGTCATTCCGCAGTCTTCGATTTTGATCGAGAACCCGGTGGCCGTGGTGGACACCTACGTGGATAAGCACGGCACGCGCGCCGCGGCCACGGCCTTTGTCAACTTTTTGTTCACCAAGCCCGCGCAGGAGATCTTCGCCCAGTATGGTCTGCGCTCGGTGGACCCAGAGGTGGCGAAGGCCACGGCCAACCGTTACCCGCCGGTGGCTGATCTGTTCACCATCCAGGATCTTGGCGGTTGGGATCAGGCCACGCCGCGCTTCTTTGGCGATAATGGCCTGTACACCAAAGCCGTGGGCGCGCTGGGACAGTAATAAATAAGCCGTCGGCGCGCTAGGCCAATAGACGATCACAGCTAGAAAATCAACCTGACCATGTTCAACCGCGGAAAAATCGCCCTGCGCAGCCTGACGCTGACCTACCTGGGCCTGCTGCTCGTCATCCCGGTGCTCGTTATCACGCAAGATGGCCTG
>CAZEPA010000889.1:0-1503 GCA_964513955.1 uncultured Anaerolineae bacterium
CTACACGACGCTCTTCCGATCTCCCTGCGCGGCCAGATGGCCGATGCGGCCGAAAACTGGCAGTTTGAACGCGCCGCGCGGCTGCGCGATCAGATCAATGCCGCAGAACAGTTGGTGGAGCGCCAAAAAACGGTCAGCGGCCAGCATGCCGATGAGGACCTGGTGGCGTTTGCCCAGGCCAACGGCGACACCTGCGTCCAGGTCTTCTTCATCCGCCACGGCAAACTGATTGGTCGCGAATCCTTTGTGCTGGAAGGCGCGGAAAGCGGCGAGACGGACGCCGTGCTCAGTGCATTCCTGACCCAGTTCTACAGCGAGGCGGCGTACGTCCCGCCGGAGATCGTGCTGCCCAAGGACCTGGATGAACGGCTCATCATCGAACAGTGGCTGCGCTCCCGCCGCGGCGGCGAGAAGGTGCTGCTCACCGTACCGACGGAGGGTCAGCAGCGCGACCTGGTGGACATGGCGACCCAGAACGCGGTCGAAACGTTGAACGCGCTGCGCGCGCAGTGGCAGGCCGACAAGAACAAGCAGGTGGCTGCGCTGGCGGAGTTGGGGCAGGCGCTGGGTCTGGCCGACGCGCCGGGCCGCATCGAGTGTTACGACATTTCCACCCTGCAAGGCACCAGCACCGTTGGCGCCATGGTGGTCTTTGCGCAAGGCACGCCGCTCAAAACCGATTATCGCAAGTTCAAGATTCGCGGCAAAGGCGCGCTCGGTGCGGGCGAGCCTGACGATTTTGCGTCCATGCGCGAGATGCTGCGCCGCCGCTTCCGCCGCGCAGTGGAGCCGCCGGCCGATGAGGAAGCTCCTGGGCGCAAACCACGCAAGGGCGATGACATGTGGCAGCGCCTGCCAGACCTGGTGGTGATTGACGGCGGCAAAGGTCAGCTCAGCGTGGCCGTGGAGGTGCTGCGCGAATTTGATCTCTTTGACCAGGTGCCGGTGATAGGCCTGGCTAAGAAATTTGAAGACATCTATCTGCCCGGCCACCATGATCCCCTGGTGCTGCCGCGCGACTCGCAGGCGCTTTACCTGCTGCAGCGCATTCGCGACGAAGCCCATCGCTTTGGCATCACTTTCAACCGAGAGCTGCGCGCCAAAACCGGCGTCATGTCCGAACTGGATCAAGTCGCAGGGATTGGCCCACGCCGGCGCAAGGAACTGCTCAAACGCTTCGGCGACCTGCAGACCATCAAACAAGCCAGCGTCGAAGAGTTGGCGGCCGTGCCTGGCATGAATCTGGCCGCGGCCGAAGCGATCAAGGATCATTTTGGAGGGTGATGTTGTTGGCAGCCGTTCTCGCCATCCCAATCCTGGGTGAGGGACTCTCATGGGTGCAAATCGGAGGCGGCGCCGTCGTCTTGCTCGGCATTTACCTGGTGCGCCCGGCGCGAGGCTGACATGGACGCACCGCCTTCTCCCACGCCGCACCTCTTCTGGCAGGGCGCGCGTGCGACGCTTCCGCTGCTCGTGGGCATGGTCGTTTTTGGGCTGGCCTAT
>CAZEPA010000890.1:0-1503 GCA_964513955.1 uncultured Anaerolineae bacterium
AAGCGGGCGGAAGCCCGCCGCACCGTTCAGCCGAGCGCGCAGCGGTCGGCTGAACATCGAAATCAACCACGTGTCCACGGAACATCACGGCAACAGCCTGCAAAGCTTCGCTCTCACTGCGCTGCTGCAGGACACGTTTGAACACCTCGCACACGCTGATGGCAGGTACGATCAATTCGGTTGTGGCCTCAATCGCGGGCGCAAAGAAATCCGCATTCGGCCCATCGGCAAAGTACTCGAGCCAGCCGGATGATCAACGACATTCATTGCCGATCTGGCTCCCGTTCGATGGTCGTGTCAATGCCTTTGAGAAAGCCGCGCATTTCCTGGATTGACCGGATAGGGATCAACTCAATGCGGTCCTCGTACTGGATCACCTGCACCTTTTGTCCAGGACGGATACGTAGCGCCTCGCGCACCGCACGTGGAATCACAACCTGATATTTCGGGGAAACTAGAACTGCTTCCATGTTGCCTCCTCATCGATAAGCCCTTCGTCATACGCAGCTCGATTTTAGCATACTTCGATGGAAGATGCATACATGGCTTGCTTGCCTAACGGCCACCGTTTTAGCCGCCGCTGGGTGGACGCGCGCCGTCATTTGGATGGCAAATCAGGCTTAACCGCCGAGTTCCGGCGGTCGGCTGGAAGCGACGGTTAGGCAGGCACGGGTGACAGCGCTGCGCCGTCGAACACGCGCACCTCTTGCTCCAGGCGTCCTGCAAGGCGATCCTTCTCTATCTCGAGATCGTAACGCGCCTGAAGATTCAACCAATACCTCTCCGATAGCCCAAAGTAGCGCGATAGCCGCAGGGCCGTGTCCGCGCTGATGGCGCGCTTGCCATGCACAATCTCATTGATACGCCGGGGGTGCACGCCAATGTCCTGCGCCAAGCGGTATTGACTGAGACCAAATGGTTTTAGAAACTCCTCCAGCAGGATCTCACCGGGATGTACCGGCGCAAACTTGGTGTTCATGCTCTTGATCCTCACGCTCAATGATAGTCCGTCACTTCGACATCGTAGGCATCGCCTTCCTGCCACCGAAAGCAAACTCGCCATTGGTCGTTGATGCGGACGCTATGCTGTCCCGCACGATCGCCCGAAAGGCGTTCCAACCGATTAGCTGGCGGGATGCGTAGATCGTCCAACCGTTCAGCGACATCCAACTGAACCAACTTGCGCCAGGCCAGGCGATGTATTTCAGGAGGAAAGTGGCGCAAGAATTGGCGCTGAAAGAGCCGCTCGGAGTCCTTGTCGTGGAAGGACTTGATCATGACCCAATCATAACGCAAGACGCTATGGTTGACAAGTTTCGATTGCGAGGAAACGAAGTTCTGCCGACCGCTGAGTCTCTGTCGGAGAGGTTCTTCCATTGTGCGCCTAACGGGTTGCGCTTCACCCGCGCCGCACTCATTAAACGAGATGTCTTTCTCGCGGATTCTAACGCCCAAAATCGCCCCGATCTTGTCGACGCGCAGCGGCGTCGGGTGCAAGCGCGG